>JAYZWP010000117.1:0-2674 GCA_036142245.1 Pseudomonadota bacterium
GGGCGACGCTGCTGTTTCTGTGGCCGCGTAACTGGCGGCGCGGTGAGTTCGTACTGAACTGGCGGGAGGCGGAGGCGCTTCCCTGGGGGGTGCTTATTCTGTTCGGGGGCGGGCTCAGTCTGGCAGCGGCGGTGCAGTCGAGCGGGCTGGCCGAGTGGCTCGGCGCGGCGATAACCGACATCGACGGCGTGACAGTGGTCGGGTTGTTGGTGGCGAGCGCCATCACCATTGTGCTGCTCACCGAGTTGACCAGCAACACCGCCACCACGGCGGTGTTTCTGCCGGTTCTGGCCAGTGCGGCGTTGCTGTCCGGTCAGAACCCTCTGCTGCTCGCGGTGCCGGCGACCCTGGCGGCGAGCTGCGCCTTCATGATGCCAGTGGCCACGCCACCGAACGCGATCGTGTTCAGCAGCGGGCGCATTACCATCCCGCAGATGGCCTGGGCCGGCGTTTGGATGAATCTGGTTGCGGTGATATTGCTCCTGACACTGACCCGCTTCTGGATCATGCCGGTTTTCGACATCGAGCCGCACCAGGTACCGGAGTGGGCCAGCGCTTCACGACCGCAGAACTGAACCGGCACCCGGCGCTGCCGAATGGCTGACGGGCCGAAGATGCGGTTCGCTGTGCTCACCGTCGTTGGCGGGAGGTCGTTTCGGGGCGCGCCGGGCACTGCGTGCTCTTCTTAGAGTAACCGGGCCGCGAATTTCGGTTCGAACCACTCCTGCGCCAGGGTTTCGGGCAGGTCGGGCAACTCCGGCACCGAGTTGAACAGGCGGATTTCATTGCGGATGAGCGACGCGTCCGCCCGGTGGACGAACACCGCAGCCATCGCCTGGTACACCCGCGTGGCGATTTGTGGCGCCAGATGCCAATGCTCCGCTATCCAGGCGATGACCCGCTGCGGTTCGTTGGCGATGAAGCGGGTCGTCTCGACGTGCGCCTCCACCAGACGACCGCAGATGTCCGGGTGGTGCTCGACGAAGTCCGCTGTCGTGACGATGCCGTGGGTGGATCCGGAGTAATGGCCGTAGGCATCGATCATCGGGCGGTATCCCAGCGCAAGGTAGAGCTCTTTACGCACCTCATCGGCGAGTACCAGATCGGCGGTGGCAGCGAAGATCTGCCAGGCCCAGAGGGATTCGGACAAGTTCAATCCTTGCGTGCCTCGTAGCTCCGGATCCAGGAACTCGACGTCCCGGTCAGGGTCGAGTCCGTTATCCCGCAGCCAGCCTCGCACCAGGTAGTAGAACAGCGCCATGCCGGGACGGATCCCCAGGCGTTTGCCCTTCAGATCATGCGGGTGTGTGATGCCAGGGCGTGCCAGAAACCAGTGCGGTGGGTCGATACGGGTCACCAGCAGGTGGCGTATCTCCAGCCCCCGCTGCGCCGCCGGGGCGAACAGCAGGGAGCCGGCGATGGCGAAGTCGATATCACCCTGCTGCAACAACGCGACGGGGTCGGTCAGGCGATAACCTGAAAAATCGAAGCCAATGACCGGCTCCACCTCCAGCCCGGCCGCGGCATAGAATCCGAACGCCTGCGCCAGGTACTGATCCAGCATGTTGATGTTGTGGCTGACCTGAAATACCCGCAGGCGATAATGGCTGCGCTGGCTCGTCATAGTTCTCCTCCCTGGTTTCTCCTCACTGGTGACGTCGTTCGGTCGCATGATTTTCTCCCCGTTGAGTCCGGAGGGCAGCATGGTTGGTAAGGATAAGCAAACCGAGTCGTTGCGAGGCGTGCGCATCGCGCTGCCGGAAACGCGGGAACTGGACCTGTTCGCCGCGATGGTGACTCAGCGCGGGGGTACCGCGTTGCGCCATCCGCTGGTGGCGATCCGCGACACCCCCGATCAGGCAGCGGTGGCGGCCTGGCTGCGGCGCTTCATCGCCGGGGAGTACAGCGACGCGGTGTTCTACACCGGTGAAGGGCTGCGTCGGCTGCGGGCGGCGGCGGATCGTAACGGCATCGAGGCGCAGTTCATTAGGGCACTGGGTGACGTGCGTAAGCTCGTGCGCGGCCCCAAACCGGAGCGTGTGCTGCGTGGCTTCGGACTGCGCGCGGAGCTGCACGCGACGGAACCGACCACGCGCGGCGTCATCGCGGCGTTGACGGACATGAACCTCGCCGGGCGCAGTCTCACAGTGCAGGTCTACGGCGATGCGCCGCCGCCGGAGTTGGCAGCCTTCGTGACGCGGCTGCGTCAGACCCGGGTGGACTGGGTGGCACCCTACGTTTACGCCGACGCGGCGCAAACCGGTCAGGTGGTCGAGTTGATCGATCGCATCGGTGACGGCAGCATCGACGTCATTGCGTTCACCAGCAGCGCCCAGGTCGACAGGCTGCTGAAGGTGGCGGAAGAGCGCCGTGACGCCGCTGCGTTGCGCCACCAACTGAACGAGGTCCTCGTGGCGGCCGTGGGTCCGGTGGTAACCGAGACGTTGACACGATACGGGATCTCGGTGGCCGTCCAGCCGGCGCAGCGCTATTTCCTCAAGCCGCTGGTGCGGGCCATCGAAGCCGCGTCGCGCGCTCGAGCCGCCAGCGATCATTGACCCAGATCGGTTTTACCGCCGATTTCCTCGTTCCGGCTGGAATCTAAACGATCGTTTAGCTAATATCCGCGCCGAGTTCGGGTCGGACGCAGTCCGGGTGGCGCACCTGCCCCGGC
>JAYZWP010000118.1:0-9959 GCA_036142245.1 Pseudomonadota bacterium
GGAGACATCGGCGATGTCGGTCGGGCTCATGCGCATCGCCTCCCAGGCCGCCCACTCCCGGAACGCCGGGCCGAAGCCCTCACTTTTCGCCGCATTGAGCAGGTCCGCCACCGTCTGGGGCGGTGCGTAGTAGTGGCTCAGTTTCTTGAGCCTGCCCAGCACCGCGTGGGGATCCTCGAAGGTCCAGTCCGACAGGAGCACGACGTAGTCGCGGTCGTAGGCGTAGGCCTCCGGCTGCGCCGGGTGGATGATCAGCGGGCCATAGACGCCGGACTGCTCCTGGAGATCGGAATGGCTGTGATACCAGTAGGTGCCCGCCTGCCTCACCGGAAAACGCGCCTCGAAGGTTTCCCCGGCCGCAATACCGGGAAAACTGACCCCGGGCACGCCGTCCATTTCGTAAGGCAGCAGGATGCCGTGCCAGTGGATGGAGCTGTCCGTATCCAGACGGTTCGTTACCCGTAACACCGCGTCGTGCCCCTCGTGGAGCTGTATCAGCGGCCCCGGAATGGTGCCGTTGATGGCCATGCCGCGGCGCGTGGTCCGGCCGGCAATCGTCAGTTCCGGCTGGCTGATGGTCAGGTCCATGGCGACCGGGCCCGGCGCCGGATGGTGCAGGCCGCCGGTGCGGTTGGTGGCCGCACGGGCCCAGCCGGGCAGCAGCGACTGCGTGGCGATCAACGAAGTCGTCGCGGCGACACCGCGCAGCAGATCGCGGCGGGAAAACAGTGTGTGAGAAGACATGGTTGATCCGGAGTTGGCGTTGAATGGAGGCGGCAACGGCCGCCCGACAACTGAGTGCCGCGCGCAAGCAGCACCCGGATCAACGACTCAAATCAACAACACCCTGAACTGAAGCTCGGGGGGAAAGGCGGATCGTGCAAGGGTGCTCCCCGGTCCCGCCCGCGCAGACCCTTCAGTAGGGCCGGCCCGCACTGCGTCGTGCACCAATAACGCCGGCTCAACAAAAACAGCGCTCCATTGCGGCGGCTGAACGACTTCCGCTCCCTGCAATGCCGGGAGTGTTGCGTGGGCGCAGTCACAATCCGGCTCGGATGACTGCAGCGGTGGAGCACTCCCATGACAATGGCCCGCCGGCTGCGCATCGGCAGCGCCGGCATGCGCAACCTGCGGTGCCAGGCACATGACGCAGAACTGAGCGCCAACCAGCCACCCGCCCAGCGTAGCGGCCATGAAGCGGCGCAATATTCCGTCGTGTTTCATGCGTTGCAGGGCAGCCATCCGTGCATTATGAACTGCGTCGACCCGCTCCGGTTGAAGCGGTAGCGGCACTCACTGTGAGCCGAACTTCGACCCCTTGCGGTGCGCCGGGTTCACTCATCTCGCCCGTAGCGGCTTATGAGTGCGGATCATTCACGTGCGCCAACGGACGCCCGGACGTGCCCATTCGATAGGCCAGGCAGGGCGAAGGGAACCGTTGCCGATTATCTGGAGTGCTGCAAAAGACCGGGTGCATGGCAGCGGCGGCCGAGCTTATACTGACCCGATGAAGCGACGCAGCTTTCAAATACGGGTGATGTCCTTCGCGATTTTCGCGTTGCTGATGCTGCGCATTGGCGGCACGCACCTTCACCTGTGCTTCGACGGCGCCGAATCGGGCGTGAGCCTGCATCAGGTGGACGCCGGCCATCATTCGGAACCCGCGCACAACGCTGGCCACGACGACCGGGACATTACCCTTGCCGACCAGATGCTGAGCAAGCTCGGCAAACATCTCGGCGACCAGCCTCTGCCCACGCTGCTGCTTTTGATCGCGGTAGCCGTTTTCCTGCCCAACCGCCGTATCGCCGGCAGCGCACCGCCGCCGACCGCGGCTTCCCCGCCTTTTTCCCAACCTCCGCTGCGCGCACCGCCGCAACCCGCCTCCTGAGTCCGACGGGTCCGCCCGCCAGGGGCGGACAACCTGTACCTGCCCCTGCCCGGGAGGCTTCATGCATTTGCAATCATTGGCTTGCCTATGCCGGTGCGCGCTGCTTGGCGGTGCCGCCCTGTCGGCGATCCCAACCCAAGCGGAAGAACCCGAAAGCACATTCATCGGCGCTTCCAACCTCGGTCTCACCTTGGCCGAGGCGCTGCGCCGCACCGAATCCCGTCATCCGCTGTTCGAGGGCTATCGCCTGAGGCTGGTAGCGGCGGATGCCCGCACCCGGCAAGCCGGTTTGCGGCCCGCCCCGGAACTGAGCCTGGCGGTAGAAAACGCCCTCGGCACGGACCGGCTGCAGAACTTCTCCGCCGTTGAGACGACGCTGGAGTTCAGTCAACTGATTGAACTGGGCGGCCTTCGCGACCGCCGTGTGGCGGTTGCCGGCGCCGCACGCGCGCAACTGGTCGGTGAAGAAGAGATCGCACGGCTGGACCAGCGTGCCGAAGTGGCGCACCGATTCGTGCATCTGCTCTCGGATCAGGCGCAACTGGCGATCACCCGCGAGGCGACCCGGCTCGCCCGGGACACCCTCAACGACGTGGAACGGCGCATGAACACGGGCCGTGCTCCCCAGACTGAGTTTTTGCGGGCCCGGATCAGCTATGAACGGGCCATGCTCGAAGAGGAACACGCCGAACACGAACTGCTCGCTTCGCGGCGGCATCTGGCGGCCGCCACGGGCGTGCGGGAGCCGGATTTCGCCGAGGCGACGGGAGACCTGCTGCGTCTTCCAGAGGTTGCCGCCTTCGACGTCCTGCTGCGGCAACTGGAAAGCTCGCCGGAGATGCAGCGTTTCGCCAGCGAGGAGCGCCTTCGGGCATCGGAGCTGCGTCTCGCCCAGGCAGCCCGAAGACCCGGCATCAGACTCGGTGCCGGCCTCCGGCACCTGAACGAAATCGACGACATGGGCTTCCTGTTCTCCGCCTCCGTACCACTGTTCTCGGGCAGCCGGCAACGCGGCCGCATCGCTGAGCGGGAAGCTCAACTCGCAACGGTCGGTCCGCAACGCGAGCAGGCGCTGCTGCTCGCCCAGGCGCAGCTCTACGAGCTGTGGCAGGAACTCAACCACGCCCGGACGGAAGTCGACGTCCAGCGCGACCGGGTCGTGCCGGCAATCCGCCAGGCTCTGGAGCAGACCCGGGCGGCTTACCGCCGGGGCCGCTACTCCCTGCTGGAACTGAGCGACGTGCAGGCGGATTGGGCCCGGCAGCGCCGCCGGCTGTATCAGGCGGCGGCCGAGTATCACAGCCACCTCATTGAAATTCAGCGTCTGACCGGCCGCCCCGCGCCCCCTCTGGTTGCAGTGACCCAGGAACAGAGATGACCCCGATGAACAAGACGTCCGCTTTGCGGCTCATTTCCATCTGTCTTGCCGTGACCCTGAACGGCTGCGGTGCAGGCGAAACGTCCAGCCGTGAACATCATGCCTACGGAGACCCCCACGGTACGCACACGGTGGAGCAGAAAACCGGTCCGCACAACGGCCGCTTGCTGGAAGCCGCCGACGTAGCGCTCGAACTCGCCATCGTCGAACGCGGCGTACCGCCGGAGTTTCGCGCCTGGGTAACACGGGACGGCAAGCCGGTGCCCCCTTCGGCGGCGAAGCTGACGGTGGTGCTCACGCGCCTCGACGATGAGCGCAACCGGTTCGACTTCTCCCCGGAAGGAGACTTTCTGCGCGGCGGCGGCGTGGTGGTCGAGCCGCACTCGTTTCAGGTCGAAGTCGAATTGACGCTCGACGGCGCGACCCACCAGTGGCGCTACGACAGCTTCGAGGGGCGCACCACCATTCCCGCCGCGAGCGCAGCGGCCGCCGGCATCGGCGTCGCGACCGCCGGGCCACGGGAGCTTCAGGACCTGCTGCCGCTGTATGGCCGTATCGTCGTCAACCCGGAGGCGGTGCACGAAGTATCCGCGCCTTATCCGGGCACGATCCGGCAGGTGACCAGGTCAGTCGGAGACCCGGTGCGGGCAGGTGAAACCCTGGCCCGGATCGAATCCGACGATTCGCTGCAGGTTTATCCGATTATCGCCCCCATCGACGGCACCGTAACCCGGCGGGAAGCCAACGCCGGCGAGCTGGCGGGACAGGACGCGCTGTTCACGATCGCCGACCTCTCCCAGCTCTGGGTGGAACTGTTCGCCTTTGCCCGCGACCGGGCGGGTCTCGCCGCCGGCCAGCCGGTAGACGTCATCGCGGCGGACGGCTCATTGCGCGCGACCGGGCGGATCGTGCGCATCGCGCCGGTCAGCAGGGACGCAAGCGGCGCCATCCAGGTCTGGGCGGCCCTCGATACGCCCGGTCCGCACTGGACGCCTGGTCAGGCCGTGCAGGCCAGCGTCCGTCTGGGGACCAGCGAGGTTCCGTTGGCGGTCCGCACGGAAGCGCTGCAACAGTTCCGCGACTTCACGGTGGTGTTCGCCCGTATCGGGGAGACATACGAAGTCCGGATGCTGGAGCTGGGCCGCGGCGACGGCGAGTACACGGAAGTGCTCGATGGACTCAAACCCGGTACCGAGTATGTGACCGCCAACAGCTATCTCATCAAGGCGGATATCGAAAAATCCGGAGCCTCCCATGATCACTGAGCCGACAGCGCCGTCAGCGGCCCGGGCCGCGGTCCGGTCGGACCACACACCTGCCTGCCGGCGAGGTCTCAGCGATGATTGAACCTCTGCTGCGTTTCGCCATCCGCCAGCGGGGACTGATGTTGACCCTGGTGCTGCTGCTGGCGGCCCTGGGTGTCTGGAGCTATCAGCAGCTGCCGATCGACGCAGTGCCGGACATCACCAACGTGCAGGTCCAGATCAACACCAACCTCCCCGGCTACACCCCGCTGGAGGCGGAACAGCGGGTCACCTTTATCGTGGAAACCGCCATGGGCGGCCTCCCCCGACTCGATTACACCCGCTCCCTGTCCCGTTACGGCCTGTCGCAAGTCACCGCGGTTTTCGAGGACGGCACCGATATCTACTTCGCCCGGCGGCTGGTCTCGGAACGGCTGCAGGCAATCCGCTCCCGGTTACCGGAGGGGCTGGAGCCGGAACTCGGCCCCATCGCCACCGGGTTGGGCGAAATCTTCATGTGGACGGTGGATGCACGGCCGGGCGCCGTCAATGCGGACGGCTCGCCGGTCACCCTCACCGACCTGCGCCAGGCGCAGGACTGGATTTTGCGGCCGCAACTGCTGCGGGTGCCGGGCGTGGTCGAGATCAACACCATCGGCGGCAACGAAAAGCAATTTCAGATTCTCCCGGACCCGGCGTTGCTGCTCGCCCACCAGATCAGCTTCGCCGACCTGGTCGGCGCCGTGGCGGCGAACAACGCCAACCGCGGTGCCGGCTTTATCGAGCGCCACGGCCAGCAGCAACTGATTCGGGTGCCGGGCCAGGCGCGCTCCGCAGAGGAACTGGCCAGCATCGTCATCGCCCGACGGGGCGGTGCACCAGTGCGGGTCAGCGATGTGGCGGATGTGGGCATCGGCCCGGAACTGCGTACCGGCGCCGCCACCCAGAACGGCGACGAGGTCGTTCTGGGCACCGTCTTCATGCTGGTGGGGGAAAACAGCCGTACGGTCGCGCGGGCGGTAGCCCGCAAGCTTGAGGAAGCCAGCCGCAGCCTGCCGCCGGGCATCACCGTCAATGTGGTCTACGACCGCACCCGCCTGGTGGACAAGACACTCGCCACCGTACGGAAAAACCTCACCGAGGGGGCGCTGCTGGTGATCGCGGTGCTGTTCCTGCTCCTCGGCAATATCCGCGCCGCCCTGCTGACCGCCGCGGTGATTCCGCTGGCGCTGCTGATGACCTTCACCGGCATGGTGCGGGCCGGGGTCTCGGCGAACCTGATGAGCCTGGGCGCCCTCGATTTCGGGCTGATCGTGGACGGCGCGGTGATCATCGTCGAGAACTGCATCCGGCGTCTCGGACTGGCAACCGCCGGGGGAAAACCGCTGGGCCGGGACGAGCGGCTCGACATTGTCTTCCAGGCCACCAACGAGGTGATCCGTCCGTCGCTGTTCGGGGTGGGGATCATCACCGCCGTTTACCTGCCGATATTCGCGCTAACTGGGGTGGAAGGAAAGATGTTCCACCCCATGGCGCTGACCGTGGTCATGGCGTTGACCGGCGCCCTGCTGCTCTCGCTGACCTTCGTCCCGGCGACCGCGGCGCTGCTGTTTCGCGGCAAGGTGACCGAGCGGGAAAACCTGATCATGCGCGCCGCGCGCGGGCTTTACGCCCCGCTGCTCAGGCTGGCGCTGCGGGCGCGGCTGCCGCTGCTGGCCCTGACGGCGCTTTTCGTGCTCGCCTGCGGCCTGCTCACGGCGCGCATGGGATCCGAGTTCATCCCGAGCCTGGACGAAGGCGATGTCGCCCTGCACGCGCTGCGGATACCGGGCACCAGCCTGACCCAGGCCATCGGCATGCAGCGTCAGCTCGAATCAAACGTACAACAGGCGCCGCAGGTCGAGCGGATCTTCACCAAGATCGGCACCGCGGAAATCGCTACCGACCCCATGCCCCCCAATGTCGCCGATACCTTCGTCATTCTCAAGGACCGCAAGGAGTGGCCCGACCCGCGCCAGTCGAAAAGCGCCGTCGTCGTCGATCTGGAACGGCTGGCCGGCCAGGTGCCCGGCAACAATTACGAGTTCACCCAACCGATCCAGATGCGCTTCAACGAACTGATTTCCGGCGTGCGGGCCGATGTCGCCGTCAAGGTGTACGGCGACGATCTGGCCACCCTGGTGGAGGTCGCGCAGCGGATCGAAACCCTCGTCGGGGGTATTCCCGGCGCAGCCGACGTGCGCCTCGAACAGACCACCGGTCTGCCCATCCTGACCGTTACCCCGCGACGGGAGAACCTGGGCCGCTACGGGCTGACCGTTGCGGAACTGCAACGTCTGGTTGCGGCCGCTTACGGCGGCGAGCGCGCCGGCCTGATCTATGAGGGAGACCGGCGCAGCGAAATCGTGGTGCGTCTGCCCGAGGCGCTGCGCAACAACCCCGCTGTCCTGAAACGGCTGCCGGTGCCGCTGCCGGGGGGCGGGTATCTGCCCCTTGAGGTGCTGGCCGACGTGACCCTTCAGACAGGTCCCAATGCCATCAACCGCGAACAGGGAAAACGCCGGGTGGTGGTCACCGCCAACGTACGCGGCCGCGATCTGGGCTCCTTCATCGACGAACTTCGCGAGAACATCGACACCGGGCTGGCACTGCCCGCCGGTTACTGGCTGGATTACGGCGGCACCTTCGAGCAGTTGCAATCCGCTACCCGGCGCCTGTCGGTGGTGGTGCCGGCCACGCTGACGCTCATTTTAGGACTGTTGTGGCTCGCCTTCGGCTCCGCGCGCGACGCGCTGATCATCTTCAGCGGCGTCCCACTGGCGCTCACCGGGGGAGTGCTGGCGCTCTGGGCACGCGGCATTCCGCTGTCGATCTCCGCGGCGGTAGGATTCATCGCCCTGTCCGGTATCGCGGTGCTGAACGGCCTGGTGATGGTGAGTTTCATTCGGTCTTTACGCCGCGAAGGCAGCAACCTTGACGATGCCATCACGACCGGCGCGCTCACCCGGCTGCGCCCCGTGCTGATGACCGCCCTGGTCGCCGCGCTCGGCTTCGTGCCGATGGCATTCAACACCGGCATCGGCTCTGAAGTGCAGCGGCCGCTCGCCACCGTCGTCATCGGCGGCATAATCTCCTCGACACTCCTGACGCTGGTGGTTCTCCCGGCGCTATACCGCACGGCCTACCGGAAATCGTCATCCATTACCAGGTAGCGTTGCCGGAACAAACCATTGTGATCCGGTCACTGAAGAACCCGATTACCGCGGCTTCGCCCGGGCGAACGGCGCTGGTACACCGAACCTCATCACGCGCTGCGTACCAACCTGCGGAACGCCACCGCCGACGCACCCAGTAACAGCAGCCCCTCGATGGTTAGAAAAGCGGCCTGCATCGCAAATGCGCCTATTCCAGACCCCTTGAGAAAGATGCCCAGCACGATATCGAGGTAATGACGCAACGGACTGGCCAGCGAGGCGATCTGCAGCGCCCGCGGCATGCTCTCCACCGGCACCATGGTGCCGGAGAGGAACATGATGGGGAAGAGTCCGAAAAACGAGAGTAACAGTGCCTGCTGCAGGGTGCGCGACACCGTTGCCACTAACACGCCAAGGCCGATGGCGCTAAACAGAAAGGGCACCGTCAAGGCGACCAGGGTCACCAGGTCGCCTTCCAGGGGCACGCCGAACCAGCGTACGATGAGTAGGCTAGGAAACAGCGCCAACAGACCGGTAAACGCCGTCGGTAGCGTCTTGGCGAGAAAAATCTGTGCGGTCGACGCCGGGGTCAGCAGCAGCTGTTCGATGGTGCCGCTCTCCTTTTCGCGCACCATGGAAGCCGCCGGATGGATCATCCCCACCATCATGGCCGCCAGCGCGATCATCGACAGCACGACGAACGGTTGGTAACTCTGGGAAGGGTTGTACCAGGTGCGCGTTACCGCCTCCACGGGCCGTCGCCGTAACGCAGTGCGCTGGTCCACCGACCTGGAAAACTCCTGGATTATGCGCAGCGCGTAGCCGCGCGCCAGAGTCGCGGTATTGGAGTTGCTGCCGTCGAGCAATAGCTGCACCCGGGCGACCTGGCCACGTTGCAGTTGCTGGCTGAACTCCCGTGGCAATACCAGCACCAGGGCCGCCGCGCCGCGATCCAGCAAGCTGCCAGCGTGCTGCATATCGCTGAGATAACCGGCCGGAACAAAGGCCTCGCTTGCCATGAAGCGTTCAATCAACGCCCGGCTCTGGGGCGAGCGGTCGTTATCCAATACGGCCAGAGGCAGGTTGTTGACGTCGAAGGTCAGCGCATAGGCGCAGATCACCACCTCTACCGTATAGAGCCACAGAATCAGCACAAGCATCACGCGGTCGCGATAGAACTGAATCAGCTCCTTGCGCAGCAAACTCATAAACCGACCCTGCATCAGGCCACCTTCTTACGGAAACGGGCCACGGCGACCAGGAACACCAGGGCCGTGTAGGCGGTGAGTATCAGCAGATTGGCGACGATTTCCTCCGGGCCGGCACCCTTCAGCACCACACCCCGTGAGAGTTCAACGAAATACCGAGTCGGGAACACATGGGTATAGAGCTGGAGCAGGTAAGGCATGGTGAACACCGGAAACAGGAAGCCGGAGAACAGAAAAGAGGGCATCAGTGTCACGATGAGGGCCAGCAGCATGGCGATCAGCTGGCTGTTGGTGACGGTGGAGACCAACAGGCCGATGCCGACGGTACAGAGCACATACACGAAGCCAGGCAGAAGTAGCAGGGCGAGACTGCCGCGAAACGGCACCTGGAACCAGAAGTAGCCCGCCGCCATGACCATCAGGATCTGCACAAAGGCAATGACGCCGTACGGCAGCAGCTTGGCGGCGATGTATTCCGCCGGCGTCACCGGCGAGGCGAATACCTGCTGCACCGCGCCGCTCTCCTTTTCGCGTACGATCGCAAGCGCCGTCAACAGCGGCGGAAAGGCCATCAGAATGACCGCGTACAGACCGGGCACCACATAGTTGACGCTCTTCAGCGGCGCGTTGTACCAGACCCGGATTTCCGGTTGAATCGCCAAGCTCCCCGGATCAGCCACCGCCGCGACGATGCTCGTGGCGTAACTGCCGGCGATCAGTGCGGTGGCGGAATGGGTGCCGTCGAGCAACACCTGCACCCGGGCCGTCTGGCGTAGCAGGCGTTGCTGATAGCGCGGCGGAATGAATAGAACCACTTTCACCTCACCGCGTTGCAGCGCCCGCTCTGCCGCGGCGATATCAACGCAACAGTCGGTGAGGCGAAAATAGCCGCTGGCGGTGAAATCATCCCGCAGCGCACGGCTGGCGGCGGAGCGGTCCTGATCAATCAACCCCAGGCGCACTTCGCGGACGTCGAGCGAAATCGCGTAACCGAACAGAAACAGCATCACCAGGGGCATCGCCAACGCCACCCCGAGGGTGACG
>JAYZWP010000119.1:0-2510 GCA_036142245.1 Pseudomonadota bacterium
GTGGAACAACTGCATAGAGTGGCGTGTCCGGCGCGTGAGCCAAGGGCCGGAGTCTACTGGAGATTCGCGGCCGCACCGTGCCGCAAAGGAGGAACAGAACATGAGCGTTACCGCGTCCGAAATCAACACCAGCTACCTGATCGACGTGCAGACCCCGTGGTTACGGGACCTGAAGAACGACGTCCTGGAGCCGATGGCGACTCAGGCACTGAATCACCCCGTACTGAAGCAGATCGAGGCCGGGCAGCTGCCCAAGCCGCACATCGCCCGACTGCTGTCAGACCTGTGCTGGGTCATTACCGGGTTTCCCGAATATGTCGCAGCCTTGGCGGCGCGCTGTCCCAAGCACGATCACATCGTCAAGGCAGCGCTGCTCGAGAACGCCTACATCGAGCGCGAACACCCCTTCATGCTGGCCCAGGCGGTCAGCGCCATGGGTGGGGACGGGGACGCCATCCTGGAGGGTCCGGACTGGGCGTACCAGCCGAGTGACTTCATCATCTCCCTGCGGATGCTGCTGGAGGCTTACGTATTCCACCGGCCCTGGGTGGAGGGGATGGCCGCAACCGCGGTGGGTGTCGAGAGCGTCGTGCCGGCGATTTTCGGCCGTATCGGCGACGCCTGCGTAACCCAGTACGGCCTGGCCGAAGAGGACGCCGAGTGGTTCCGCGTCCACGGCGGTGAGGTGGAGATGGAGCACGGCAACGAGGGGCTGCGGGTGCTGGACAAGTATGTCGACGCCGACGACGTCGACACCCAGCGGGGCTGCGTCGCGGCGGCCCGTATCGTCACCTCCGGCATCAGCACCGGGCTGTTCAACACCATCGCCGGTTGGCAGCACTGAGGTATGGCGGCGCGCATCAAGATCGGTGCCGGCGGGGCATGGCGCAAGGTCATGCCCCGTCAGAGCCTGATGGGATTGATCAAGGGTCGCCAGGTACCGCTCGCCACGGTCTGCGGTCTGGGTAACTGCGGTACCGACATGGTGCTGATTCTGGAAGGCGCGGAAAACCTCTCCCCGATGCTGCCGACCGAGCAGCGCACCCTGACGGACATGGAGGCACCGGATAACGCCCGTCTCGCCTGCGTTACCCGTCTGATCGACGGTGACGTCGTGGTGGAGGTTCCCGAAGAGAGCCTGCAGGCAGCCTGACCGGCGGCCGCGATTGCGCGGAATATCGGCGGGTAATTCAGCCGGGTCGCCGCGAAACGCGGCGACCCGGCCTTTGTCAGGCGCCGGTCTCTTTTTCCAGGCCGGCGGCGAGCCGCGCCACCCAGGTGCGGTACTGGCCGTGATAGAGCGTCTCGTGGGTGGCGTCGCGGCCACTGGAGTAGGGTTCCACGCCCAGGCCCTGGGCGAAGCTGTCGGCGCCTTTGGTCATGGCGGCGTAACCGCGATCGTAACCCTGTTGCCAGGCGACCTGCCGCCCGCGGAACCCTTCCTGGCAGCCCTCGAATTCCCGCAAATCGTCGGGGGTCGCCATGCCGGTGGCGTTGAAGAAATCCTCGTACTGGCGAATGCGCCGCGCCCGGGCGCCCTTGCTTTCCCCTTTGGGGGCGATGCAGTAGATCTTCACTTCCGTGCGGTCCGGCGAGAGGGGCCGAAATACCCGGATCTGTGATGACGCCTGCTCCATGAGCTGCACATTCGGATAGACCAGCAGGTTGCGCTGACGTTTCAGCATCCATTCGGCGCGCGCCTTGCCGACCCGCTGCTCGACCTCCTCGCGCTGCTCCCAGAGGGGGCGGTTTTCCGGCTTGGGGAAATCAATCCAGATTAGGCCGTGGCCGTTGTGCAGGTCGTAGCAGCCACTGTCGAAGCCCTTCATCATCGAGTCGTCGTAAGCCACCTTCACCTTGTCCTGGCCCCGGCCCTCCGCCTCCATTCGGGCGCGGCGGGTAATGACGCCGACGTAGTTGGCGTGGATGGTGGTGAAGTGGTAGCCGTCGATGCCGTTCTCCGCCTGCATCTTCCAGTTACCCCTGTAGACGTAGGTCGACGCACCCGGCAGCACCTCCATACCCTGCCCGCCCATCTGATCCAGCATCTCGATAAAGGGTTTGGTGGCGGCGAGATAGTCGGCCAGGGGCTCCACGTCGGGATTGAGCGAGCCGAACACAAACCCGGCGTAGGTTTCGACGCGGGCCACCGGCGCCAGGTCGTGTGACTGCTGCAAAAAGGCGTCCGGGTAATCGCCGCTGTCCAGATCCTTCACATCGACGTTCTTGCCACTGCTGTTATAGGTCCAGCCGTGGTAGCTGCAGACCAGGAATCTGCGGTTACCTTTCGCGGTGCGGCACAGGGTAGCGCCGCGGTGGGCGCAGGCGTTGATGAAGCCGCGGATCTGCCCGTCCTCGCCGCGCATCACGATCACCGGCTGTCGACCCATGTGGACGGTAAAGAAATCGTTGGCGTTCGCCACCTGGCTTTCATGACACAGGTAGATCCAGTTGCCCTCGAAAATGTGTTTCATCTCCTGCTCGAACAGCTCGTCGTCCGTGAAGAGTTT
>JAYZWP010000120.1:0-2872 GCA_036142245.1 Pseudomonadota bacterium
ATGTGTTTCATCTCCTGCTCGAACAGCTCGTCGTCCGTGAAGAGTTTCCGGGCGACGTCGAAGACCCCGTCTTCTGGTCTGTCGATCAGCAGCGATTGCAAGTTATCCGGACGCATGAGCAGGCTCCTTCATCGATACGAAATAGTTTGTTTAAAAAGATACGTCTGACATTTTAGGCGGTGGCCATGCGGTCCGATTCTAAGGCACTACCTGATGGAGTCTCGCTTCCGGCTGCGCATCCTGTGCTTTCGCATTCTCAAGTCCCGACAGGGCGAGACCGCGCAGATTCGCGAGTGCGTATTTACGCCAGGCGATCTGAAATCCGTCGGGGCGGTAGAGAGGCGCTGGATCATTGCCGCCGTGCTTTTTCGCGAAATCGTGAGAGTCCTCCACCATCCACAGATCCTGCTTGTTGAAACGCACCATGCCCACGAAGCGGCCCCAGCCGTAAAAGCGCAGCAGAAAATAGAGCCTCTCGAGCAGTGACCGGTGGAATCCGCAGGCGACCTGGAAATAGCGGTAATGATTCTCATCGGTCTGGACAAACCACTCGTAGTACATGGCGCCCAGGATCGGAAAGTTGGTTACCCGAATCATGCCCGGCAGCTTCACGGAGACGATGGTGTTCACGCCTCTTACCGGCGGCATCTCCTGAAGCTTGATCACTTCGCCGAACCGATGGACGGGCCATGGACCGAGCCCCGGGTATTGCGCTGCCTTACCGGCTTCCTCGAACTTCTCGTGCAGCCACTCCCCGTCCGGACCCTCTGCCTTGAGTTCCGCCGCAAGCCCTTTGGCATAACCGAAAAAATCGACCATCCGCATGTACAGCGAGTCGCGGTGCAGCATGGTGGCGTGCCCCAGGCCCGGGTTCTCCACGTGCCAGCGCCAGTTGCCATAGGTGTGACGCTGCACCACGTGAACTGAAGCGGCGTTCAGCAGCCCATCCGGAATGTCTTCCTCGACCGGGACCGGCGCTTTATCGGAGAGCCAGATCCAGACGATCCCCTGCCTCACCTCCACCGGATAGGTGCGCACGCGGACCTTACCGACTATGGCGCTGTCCGGTCCATCGGTCAGGGCGGCGACCAGGGCGCCGTCGGCAAGATCGAAGGTCCAGCCGTGATAGCGGCAGGTGATGGTGTTGCTGCCGGGAAACTCACAAGTGCCTTTGGAAAGGCGGGTGCCGCGGTGCGGGCATTCGTCCGCTACCGCGAACAACTGGTCGTTACGGCGGATCAGGGCGATCCGGTCGCCCATCAGTGTCACCGATCGGGGTTTTGATCCGATTTCCCGGGCCAGGCAAACTGGGTGCCAGTAGTTGCGCAATCCCATTTCCGGAATGTGTTCATAAAACAGCCTGTTGATCCGCGCCACCTCGTCGCGGGCGTCGATTACCGGCATGGTGCTCTCCTCCTGGGTCGGCGCGGCGAGAGGGCAGGGTAACAATCGCACCGCAGCGGTTCAATCCGCAAACTGCCCATGGTTAGAATGCCGCAGCGGCGTACCACTGTGCCGCCCGCTTCGGGGGAGGATAAACGTGGCCGAACTGCAAGGGCTCACGGTGTCGGATTTTCCGTTTCTGCGCATGAAGCCGGTCAACATGCCCTGGGTGCTGTGGGGCAATCTGGCTTGGGGGTGGCGCGACAAACCCTATCTGCGTGAACCCGCCCAATGGCCGCTGGCAATGCAGCGCGAATGGGGCGACGACCGGGATCAGGGCCGCACCGCCGGCGCAGCCCATCAGCAACGGCAGATCCGCCAGTTCGAACGGCTCGGCAAAGCGCTGGATGAATTTGATCCGGACCTGCTGGTGGTTTTCTACCGGGACGTCCACGAGACCTTTGCCGGTGAGGAGCGGCCACGGTTCTGGATTCACTCTCACGATGCGGTACGGTGCCAGATGTACAACCTGTGGACCTTCTTCCGCGACAACTATTTCGAAGAGAACCCGGACCGCGTCGATACCCTGAGCGGCCATCCTGAGGCGGCGGCGCTCCTGACCCGGGCGCTGACCGACGCCGGCATCGAGACCCGGGTGGTGGAGCGCTCGCCGCATCCCAACGGTCTGGGCCATAACGCCATCGCCACGGCGGTGCATCTGGACTGGGAACGGCAGGAGTATCGGCGTCCGATCCTGCCGATCGGTATCGATCCCTTCCGCTTCGATCGGGTGCGCAGCGAGGAGGGGCTCACGCCCTGGGACCGGGACAACCCGAACCCACCGCTGACCCCGCGGGAAGCCTTCGATCTGGGCGTCGAGATCGCCCGGGCGCTGCGCGCCAGTCCGTGGCGCGCAGCGCTGGTGGCGGGCGCCGACTGGTCACACGCCAACGACAGCGGGCTGGAGTTGGAGCGCATCCATCCGGACATCGACGCCGACGAGCGCCGTTTCGATCAGTGGCGGCGCGGCGCTTTTACAGACTGGGGAAGCGACTGGAGCTTCGAGGAGATGGAGCGCCACGCCCAGTGGGAGCTGCTCATCGCCATCGTGCTGGCAGGCGCCATGAGCGAGACCGGTGCGCCGGTGGTGTACGCGGATTTCCAGCCCACCTGGGTCTGCAACGACAATTTCGTGACGACCCTGTTCGAACCGAGGTAGCTGTGCGGTGAAACGACTGGAAAATCGTGTGGCCCTGGTGTTCGGCGGCAGTCCCAACATCGCCGGCACCACCGCCCACGCCTTTGCCCGTGCGGGCGCCCGGGTCGCCATCTGCGACTACAAGGCCGAGGTGGCCGAAACCGCCGCCAACTACCTTGCCGAAAAGGGGTACGACGCCCTGGCCATCGCCGGTGATCCCACGCAGGAAGACGATGCGCAGCGCATCGTCGGGGAAGCCGTTTCCCGCTACGGCAGGGTCGACGTGATGTT
>JAYZWP010000121.1:0-2797 GCA_036142245.1 Pseudomonadota bacterium
ACCGAACATCATTTCCATATCGAAGGGATCGAGGAATCCAACAACCCGATTCTTTTGAGCCTTTATTTCGGTCTGCAAACCAAGCGTATTCGGATGGGGCAGATGGCAAACGTCATCCCGTTTCATAATCCGTTGCGCCTGGCCGAAGACATGGCGATGCTCGATCAGATGCTGCAGGGCAGGACCTTCTTCGGCATCGCTCGGGGGTATCAGCGGCGCTGGGCGGATGTGCTGGGGCAGACGTATGGGGTCGGCGGCACCATGTCCGACAAATCGGAGGTCGACCAGAAGAACCGCCGGCTGTTCCTGGAGCACTACGAAATCATCAAGAAGGCGTGGACCACCGATGTCTTCAACCACGAGTCGGAACACTGGAAGATTCCGCCGGAAGGGCTCGATTTCAAGCACAAAGTGGTGAACGAGTTCGGCAAGGGCCAGACCGAGGACGGCGTCATCACCGATATTGGCATCGCGCCGAAGCCGTTCCAGAAGCCGCATCCACCGATCTTCCAGCCGTTCTCGTTCAGTGAGGACACTTTCCGTTTCTGTGCCCGCGAGGGAATCGCGCCGTTCGCCCTGGCAACCTGCGAGGAGACCCTGACCGATCTGTTCCGGGCTTATCAGGAGGAGGCGCAGCAAGCCGGACATGACTACGCCTTCGGTCAGAATATCGGGGTTTTTCGGGACTGTCTGGTGCTGGACGACTCGGCCGAGGCGCACCGCTACGCCGCACAGGGAAACGGCTTCGTCTGGCCGGCATGGTTTGCGCCGATCGGCTTCAACGAGGCGTTCCGCAAGAAGGGCGAAACCGGCAAGATCGGTCCGCAGTGTGATTACAACTATCTGTACGACCAGGGCTTCGAGTTTGTCGGCAATCCCGACGAAGTAAACCGGATGATCGAGCGCATGGTGGAGAAGCACAATCCGGAGTATTTCCTTATGTGGCAGTACCCGGGGCCGATTCCGCACCATATCCAGATGCGCAATCTGGAACTCTGGGCCACTGAAATTCTGCCCAACTGGAACGACTGACCGGAGCCAGGACGGCGCCGTGGAAGCGATGCGATAGAAAACCCCGGCTCTCACGCCGGGGTTTTTCGTTCCGAGGCCATTGTTCGCAGACGGGAAAACAGGAGGAGTCCAGATGACACGCAAAAAAGTCCCGGCACCGCCGCAGTTCACGGCGAAGTTCGGTTATTCACAAGCCACCCGGGCGGGCAATTTCATTGCCGTTTCGGGCACCGCGCCGCGAGGGGAGGGAGGCGGTGTGGTCTGCCAGGGTGACGTGTACGGCCAGGCCCGGCAGGTGCTGTTGAACATACAAGATTCCCTGGAAGCCCTCGGTGCGTCGATGCGGAATGTGGTGCGCTCCCGGGTTTACATCACCGACATGGAACACCTGTGGGACATCGGCAGGGCGCACCTGGAGTTCTTTGCCGACATAGAACCGGCGGTATCACTGGTAGAGGTGGAGCGGTTCTTCGACCCCGAAGTGATGGTCGAGATGGAGGTGGATGCGGTGGTCGACTAGGGCCTGTTCGTCAGGCCGCCAAGGACGTTATTACTTCCGGTTCATCCAGGCCGACTAGCGCAACCGCAGTGTCCCGTCGTCCCCGACGATTTCGGCGGCGGTGCTGATCCCGGGCTGAGTAACAGGCCGGGCGGAAGATCCGGTCCCCCGCCGCCGTCTACATCAGGGCCGGTGGAAATACAGCCACTCTGGCCTGCGCTGGCCCGGGACATGCCGATAACCCGGGGTAGCCGCGGGTGAAAGACATGTCGTATTTCATTAATACACATAAATACACATAGCAGTGGCGCAGGAGAATTCATTGTCTCCGACGGCGGGTGCCCGGAATCGCCCGGTTGCGCAGGTTCGAGCGAAGGCATCCGGTCGGACGGCTGCTACCGGTCACCGGAGACCAAAGTGTCGCTACGCGATGGTGTAAAGTTTGCGGCGGTGGCGAGTGGTTATCTTTTGGTCGCCGTTGCCAATACCTTGGCGCCGCCAGCACGTGAGGTTTGCTCCAGATGACGACATCCGAAACCGATCTGCAGCGCGAGGAACTCAGCGAACTGGTGCTGGAGCATCGGGCCCTGGATAGGGTGATTGCACGGATGATCGATCGCCGCGACGGCGACGAAATGGAAATGCGTCGTTTAAAAAAACGCAAGTTGGCTCTGAAGGACCGTATCGCCCGTCTGCGCAGCGATCTGATTCCGGATCTGCACGCCTGAAGGCGTGCGCTCTTCGTCTCTGCTGGGGGCTTGTCCCCGGTTGCCGGCAATTATTCGGGTGGTGGCGTCGCGGTTGGCGGAGGGGTTGTGCGGCCGAATAACCGGGTGAGGGCTGCGAATATCAGCCTGATGCCGCGCCAGATCTTCGGCAGCAGCCAGACGATCAACACAACAAAGCAGAGCAGGAACGCCAGAAACGCCACGGGATGATTCAGTGCCGTCCAGAGGCCCGCCACCACCGCCACATCCTCGCCGACGGACAGGCCCCAGTTGGTGAAGGGTTCCGGTGAGGTGTTGACCAGCATGCGGGTACCGGCTTTGGTGGCGTGAGTTCCCGCGGCCAGGGTACCGCCCAGCAGGGCGGCCGCCAGTTCCACCGCCGGGCTCATTTCTCCCACGGCTCCGGCGGCGAGCATGGCACCGGCGGGAATCCGCACGAAGGTGTGCAGGCCGTCCCAGGTGCTGTCCACGCCGGGCACCTTGTCGGCGAAGAACTCCACACAGAACATCAACCCGGCGGCGGCGATCACCAAGGGGTTGGTCAGCAGATCGAGCCCGG
>JAYZWP010000122.1:0-5824 GCA_036142245.1 Pseudomonadota bacterium
TCATCGCCCTGGCGAAGTCCTTCATGGGCTTTCTGGTGGACAAGGGCTATTTGTCGGACAAGGTCACCCTGGAAGGCTGGGTGGACCCGGAACCGCTGCGCGAGGCATACCGGCGCGAGAAGATCGCCTACGCCGCCTAGCAGGGCCGTGCCACCCCCTCGCGCGCGTTGAGCGGGCGATGGTTCGGTGGCTGGGTGCGTCCCGCTGGTGCAGAAAAGCCGGTCGGTTCGCGGGCCGGTGAAGCAGAAGTGATGCGTCGGAACCAATAAGAGGGTCGGGATATGGTGGCATCGGCACCGCGGGTGGAGGGATTCGAGGCGAGCGACTACACCTTCGTGGGTCAGACGCGGCCGGTCTATGTCCGGGGCGAGGGTCACGGCGTGCTGCTGATGCACGAGGTGCCGGGCATCACGCCGCAGGTGCGCGACTGCGCGCAGCGTATCGCGGATGCCGGATTCTCCGTCTACATGCCCTGGATGTTCGGTACCCCCAACAAACCGGTGACCATCCCCTATGCCATGGGGCAACTCGCCCAGGCGATCTGCATCCGCCGGGAGTTCTCGGCGCTTGCCCGTGGCCGCTCAAGCCCGATCACCGACTGGCTGCGCGCGCTGGCGAGACAGATTCATGCCGAGCGCGGTGGACCGGGCGTGGGCGCCGTCGGCATGTGCCTGACCGGTGGTTTCGCTCTGACCCTGATGCTCGAGCCGGCGGTGATCGCTCCGGTGCTGAGCCAGCCCTCCTGTCCCATGCCGCTGCCGGGCCTGGCGAAGAAGAACGGGCCGCAGATCGACATCGCGCCGCAGGATCTGGAGCGGGTGAAACAGCGGCTCGACGAGGAAGATCTGACCGTGGTCGGGCTGCGCTTCACCGAGGATGCGTTCTGTCCGAGAGAGCGTTTCGCCACACTCAAACAGAAACTCGGCGAGCGGTTCGAGGCGATCGAGATCGACTCCTCTCCCGGCAATCCGCACGGTTTCGGCAAGATGGCCCACTCGGTGCTGACCATGGAGTTCCGGGACGAACCGGGGTTCCCGACCAAGGCCGCGATGGATCGGGTCATCGCCTTCTATCGCGAGCGGCTCGGGTCGCCGGTCCAGCAGGAAACCACCTGAACGGCCCGGGCCGGGCGCGGCGGCAGGGGGTTCGGTTCAGAAAATCCGGGTTGTCGGTGGTTCGCTCCGAACGCCTCCGGCGGGATAGCGGCCGACCGGGTTCCGGGATGCGCCGGTGATTCAAAAGATTTATGCTCGGACGGCTGGAAAGACGGAGCCGGTGCTATGTTCCTGGCGTTGAAAAAAAACGGAGGAGAGTCAGATGAATCAACCGATTGAACTGCCGATGTCGGATCTTTCGCAATGGCTGCTGGACAGCCCGGAGCAGGGTCAGTTCAAGGTCGGCAAGCGGCTGTTCAGCGACCCGGCGGTATTCGAAAGAGAGATGGAGCGGATCTTCGAGGGCAACTGGATATACCTTTGCCACGAGAGCCAGATCCCGAACCCGCACGACTTCTACACCACCCGCATGGGTCGCCAGCCGGTGGTGATCACGCGCGGTGGCGACGGCGCGATTCACGGTTTTCTGAATGCCTGTGCCCATCGCGGCGCCACGCTGTGCCGGACCGTGAAAGGCAATAGCCAGTTCTTGACGTGCAGCTATCACGGCTGGGTGTACGACAGCACCGGGCGCAACGTCAATATCAAGGAGCACGCTAGCGGAGGTTATCCGGCAGCGTTCCTGAACCAGAGCCACGACCTGAAGCCGATCGCGCGGCTGCAGGCCTACAAAGGGTTCATTTTCGGCAGTCTGAGTTCGGACGTCGTATCCCTGGAGGAGCATCTGGCTGACGCGAAGCCGTTCATGGACCTGGTGGCCGCCCAGCCGCCCGGCGGGGCGGAGGTGATACCCGGCGGGTCGATGTATACCCACCGCGGCAACTGGAAAATGCAGCCGGAGAACGGTATCGACGGCTACCACGCGACCGCGACGCACGCGAACTATTTCGCCATCCTGAAACGCAGCATCGAGCGGGAGATGGCCGCGGCGGCGCGCGCCGGCAAAGAGCTGAAGCGGCCCATGACCGGTGATCTGTCGCAGATGGAAAGCGGTTGGTACGACCTGCACAACGGCCACAACCTGATGTGGTTGCAGTTCTCCCTGCCGGAACATCGCTCCCACTGGCATTACCGCGATCAGCTGCGCGGGCAGCTCGGGGAAGGCGCCGCCGAGTGGCTGCTGCACCGGCAGCGCAATCTGCTCATCTTTCCGAACCTGCTGCTGATGGATCACGTATCGACGCAAATCCGGGTGATCCGCCCGGTCAGCTACAACCGCACCCAGGTAAAGATCTACTGTGTCGGTGGCGCCGGGGAGACGCGCGACGAGCGGAATCTGCGCATCCGTCAGTACGAGGATTTCTACAACGCATCCGGTCTGGCCACCCCGGACGACCTCGCCAATTTCGAGGCGTGCGACGATGGCGTGCAGGCGCTCGGCATGCCGTGGCTGGACGGCTACGAGCGCGGCATGGCACAGATGACCGAGCAGCCGGATCGGCAGGCACGGCAGCTCGGCATCAACCCGGCCGCTGGTGGATCAGACCTGGCGGACGAGACCCTCATGCACGGTATCTACCGGCGCTGGCTGGCGTTGATGGCCGACTGAGACGCGCCTACAGCCCGGCTGGTCGGAGCGGCGCCGCATGGTGCGCTTCGTGTCGGTTGGGCGATTCCTGTAGGCCGGGTTAGCGGCCCTGCCGCGTAACCCGGTGTTCTCTGCGAAACGCTGCCGCCGGGTTTCGTCCTGACGGACAAACCGGCCTGCAAACTCCCGAGACGCGGTGCCGCCCGCGCCGGGCTTCGTGAGTCAATGACCCATGCGGAGCTTCCCCGGGTCAGTTCAACTCCCCGAGCATCACCGGCGCGAACGGCCGGAGCGTTTGCCAGTGTCCGGCGGTAACTTTCTCCATCCAGTCGGGGTTGGCGATCATCGCCCGGCCTACGGAGACCATGTCGCATTCCTGTGCGTCGATGGCCGCTGCCGCTTCGGCCGGGTCGGTCACCGCGGTGTCCGTGCCGCCGAAGGACTCGCCGATGGTGGTGGAGTGGGTGATGCCCCCTACGGCCACCACCTTCAATCCGCAAAGCTGCCGGGTCCATCGCGCCAGACTGCCGTCCTGACCCGAAAAACCGGGTTGGCCGAGGCGGTTGGCCGAGGCGTGAATGACGTCGGCGCCGGCATCTTCCAGCAGACCGAGAACCGTGGCGTAGTCGTCCGGAGTCGGCCAAGTGATGGCGTCGTAGTCGTTCACCGCGTGCTGAGACAGCCTTATTTCAAGCGGCATCCCGTCCGGTATGCTTTCCCGCACGGCGGCAACGATCTCCACTGCCAGCCGCGCACGGTTGGCGACGCTGCCGCCGTACCGGTCGGCGCGCCGGTTGCTGTCGGGGTTCATGAAGGCCGACAGCAGATAGCCGTGGGCGCCGTGGATATCGATGGCATCGAAACCGGCCCGCACGGCGCGCCGCGCAGCGGCGGCGAACTCGCCGACCACCCGGTCGATGTCGGCTGAAGTCATCGCGCGGGGCACTTCGTAACTCAGGTGCCCGTCGTAGGTCGACGGGTCGAGGGCATCGACATAGGCACCCTGCGGCGTCACGCCGGAAGGCGCCTGCGGCAGCACCCCGCCGGTGGCACGGCTGTGGCAGAGCGGGCCGCAGTGCCAGAGCTGCACGGAAATCCGCCCGCCGGCGCCGTGAACCGCTTCTGTGACGGCTCGCCAACCCGCTTCCTGCGCATCGGTGCACAGTCCCGGTATCCCGAGGTAGCCGCGGGCTTCCGCCATGTTCACCACGGTACCCTCGGTAACGATGAGACCGGCTTGTGCCCGCCGGGTGTAGTAGGCCGCCACCTGCGGTGTCGGTACGCCGGCTTCGTCGCAGAAGGAGCGGGTCATGGGTGCCATCTGGATACGGTTGGGCAGCTCAAGGCCGCGCAGCCGGATCGGGTTGAACAGGGGCGCGAGATGCTCGGTAAGCATGACAGGAGACTGTCCGGGCGGGGTATTGGACGAGGCGCTAGTCACGGTAGCTGGGGTCGATGTCGTCGATCATCCGCACCAGCGCATCGAAGGGCAGTCCCCCCAGGCCGTCGGGGGTGATCAGCGCCTGCTGGGCCGGTACCTGCGCGGCGATACGTTCGAGCAGTCCCCTGTCGCCGTTGATGGGCTGGCCCATCGACAGCGCCGCCACCTGGGCACGGCAGGCGCCTTCGGTCAGATACATCAGCATGAACGCCTCGCCGATGGTTTCCCCGGCGGTGAGCAGGCCGTGGTTGCGCAGAATGAGCACCTTGCGCTCGCCGAGGTCCGCCACCAGGCGGGATTTCTCGTCGTCATTGACCGCCAGCCCCTCGAAGTCGTGGTAGGCGACGCTGCCGGCGAGCTGCATCGAATCCTGATTGATGTGCAGCAGACCAGGCTCGATGCTGGATACGGCCACCCCCGCCGTGGTGTGGGTGTGCAGGATGCAGTTCAGGTCGTGCCGGGCGGCGTGGATCGCGGAGTGGATCACATAGCCGGCGAGATTGACCCGGGTGACGCCATCGTAGTCGCCGATCACGTTACCGGTCAGATCGATCTTCAGCAGGTTGGAAGCCTTGACCTCGTCGTAGCGCAGGCCGAAGTTGTTGATCAGAAACTGGTCCTGGGTACCGGGTACCCGCGCGGTGATGTGGTTGAAGATGATGCTGGTCCAGCCGAAGTGATGAACCAGCCGGTACGCGGCGGCAAGCTGCACCCGGGTGTCCCATTCGGTTGCCTCGCAGTCACCACGACGAATGCCCGTCGGTAGCTCGAATTCCTGCGGTCTGTTCATGCCTCTCCTCCTCTACGCGTTGATTGCCCAGTTTCCGGTTAAGTGGGCGTTAAGGGAAGCTCTGCTCCGGCGGGAGCTTGCCTAACGATGCTCCGGTACCTGCCGCGTCACCTCGACGCGGGTCCAGTCGGCGAACTTGGCGGCGCGCGCCAGCCAGATCGCGGCAATATCGTCCGGCAAGTGGTCCCGGAGCGTGGATGCGAACACCTCCAGCCAGGCGTCGACGGACTCCGGGGTGACGCCGAAATGGCGGTGTACGGCGTGGGGATTGAATACCTCGCCGGCTATCCGCGGGGCGCCGCCCAGATCGTGCCACCAGAAGCGTGCGATGCGCGTCGCGACGGCATCGATATCGGTAACGTGAGCGAAAAATGGCGCCAGCCGGTCATCGCTTTTCAGGCGGCGGTAGAAGTCCCTCAGAATGGCTTGCATCGCGTCCCAGCCAATCAGACGGTGCAGTGTCCGGTGCGGTTGCGTCATTCGAGCCTCCTGCCGCGCGGCGGGTCGAAGCGCCCGGATGAGCCGGCGGCGGTTTGCCGGAATCCGGGTGTTCCTCGGTATGAAGATCAATAAGAGGTAGTTTATAGTCTTGTTTAACATTCAGCCGGAGATCCCCGGTATGCGGGCGCAACGCCTCGCCGCGGGGTAACACGGTCAACAGGCACAAACGACTATGGCAAAGAGGGACGAACTGGCGCCGGATAGCGCTGATAAGCGGCGCAGCCTGACCGACGCTGACCTGCTCGACAGCGCTTATGCATCGCCGCCCTGTCTGTTGGGAGAGCTCGACCCCGTCTGGCTCGGCGGTCTGACCGAGGCGGATATCCTGGCGTTACTGCACGACCTGAAGGAACTTCAGCAGGAGGGGATGCGGATCGTCCGCGCGCTGGACCCGGAAGACGCGACGGCTGGACGGATCGGATTGTCCGGTTTGCAGCGCTCCGTAACGG
>JAYZWP010000123.1:0-4076 GCA_036142245.1 Pseudomonadota bacterium
CGTCGTGTGAATGGCCGATCATGTGGGGGGTGAGGATCACGTTGTCCGCGCCGACGAACTCCCGCAATGGGCTGTCAGCCGGCAGGGGCTCGTCCACAAAGGCGTCCAGCGCGGCGCCGGCGATGGCGCCTTCCTTGAGGATTTTGTAGACCGCATCCTCGTCCAGTGCCGCGCCGCGCGCGGTGTTCACCAGGTAGGCGGTTGGTTTCATCATCCGCAGTTCTTTCTCGCCGATCATGGCCCGGGTCTCGTCGGTCACGGTGACGTGCAGGCTGACGAAGTCGCTGGTTTTCATGAGTTCATCCAACTCGACCTTTTTCACGCCGGCCGGCGCCTGGTCCTGGCTGACGTAGGGGTCGAAGTAGATGATTTCGCATTCCCAACCCTGGAGGCGATCGACGACACCCCGGGCGATGCGGCCCATGCCGACCAGACCGACGGTGCGGCCTCTGACGCTGCGGGCGGTCAGTTGCTTTGGCCGGGGCAGGTTTTCCGCCAGGAGCCGCTGTTTGAACGGCATCTGCATGGCCAGGGCGGCGATGAACAGCACCGTGGCCTCCGACATGCCGAGGAAGTTCTCGGGCGTCGCGCCGTGCCCGACGATGATACCGAGATCCGTTGCCGCCTCCACATCGATGGATTCCACACCGATGACCGGCGACATGATCGCCTTGAGTTTCGGCGCCGCTTGCATCATCTCCCTGTTCACCAGCGTGATGGGGCTCACAACCGCGATGTCGGTGTTGCCGAACAGCGCTGGCCAATCTTTCTGCTCGTATATCGTGAATCCGGGCGGTTGATTCGGCGTGCCGCGGATGATTTCCACATCCAGGCTGCTCAAGGCGTCAGCGAGCACGTCCGAAATCCAGTCATTCGAAATCAGCAAAACCGGTTTGTCTGCCATCCATCATCCTCCCCTGGGTCGAGCGACCGTGGGCCGCCGGACAGTTGCACAAGAAAGGGCAGTTTACCGTTTCGGCGTTCTTGCGAGGTCGGTCCGCACGGGATGTCGGAGCCGGTGCGCTGCCATGCGACCTGTATCGTGAGGGTAGACTAGCAATTTGATCGGATATAACGATTATCACAAAAATAACAAACAAAGCTCAGGAGGATGCTACATGGAGCAATTGGAGTCGCTCGCGCCTCTGGCCGAACGCTCGACGGCATCGGCGCCGGAGTCCAGTGGAGGACGCCGCGCCGCGGTGTGGATCGGTGTCATCACCGGTATGGTCATCTGTTGCGGCGCCTTGGCCGTGATGGCGGGCTGGTATTTGCGGATCCAATGGTTGACCCAGGTACAGCCGCAATGGGCGCCGATGCAGTTCAATACGGCGCTGGGCTTCCTGCTGTTAGGGATCGGTATCGTCGCGGCGGTGACCGGTAGACGCAGGGCGCAATTCTGGTCTGGCGGGGTGCTGACATTGGTCGGCGGGGTGACGGCGCTGCAGTACCTGACCGGTTGGAACCTCGGGATTGACGGGCTGTTCGTGGAACCCTGGACCACCGTGCGCACCAGTCATGCCGGAAGGATGTCGCCGGAAACCGCGGTGAACTTCATGGTGTTCGGCGTCGCTCTGCTGTTCCTGTTCCGCTACTCCATAGGGAGTCTGGCCGGGGCTGCCGCGCCGCTGTTGTCCGGAATTGGGTTGGCACTGGCCGGCGTGCCGTTGCTGAGTTACCTGTTCGGATTTGAGGAAACGCTCGCATGGCACGCCATGACCGCCATGGCGGTTCACACTGCCGCGGGTTTTTTTCTCGCCGGTCTGGTGATCAACTTCATTCACGCCGCGGGGAGCACCGGCCGAGTCCGCGGCTGGCGCGCGGCGGTGCCGGCGGTCAGCGGCGTGGGGCTGATCATGCTGACATTGTTGCTCTGGGCGGGGTTTTCCCGTTCGGAACTGCGTGCGCTGTCGGATGCCACCGAAGCGGCCTTTCGGGCCGTAACCGATGAATTTCATTTTCGCGTTCAGGCGCGGACACTCGCCTACGAGCGGTTGGCGTACCGTTGGGCCAACCGGGACACACCCAGCGAGCAGGAATGGGAGAACGACGCCGGCACCATGGTGCGGGACATCGGTGGCCTGATTGCGCTGGATTACGCCTCGGCGCAGGGTGAAGTTCTGCGCATCGCGCCGGTCGGGCGCTTCGGTAGGGTCGTCGGCGAGGCCGCCAGTTTCGGCACAGCGCGGTCGGCACTGTACCGCCGCGCCGAGACGAGCGGAGAGTCGGCGCGTTTGGTGTTACGTTCGGCTTTTGAGCAAGGGATAGGAATCCGTACTGTGGTTCCGCTGCGGGATGCGAACGGCGAATCCGTCTTCGTCGGCACGTTCGAGGTTGTCGAACCGACCCTTCGCGCGTTGCTGGACGGTAACCAGGTTGCCCGGGATTTTCACATCGTCGTGACCCACCCCGACTTCGGCGTGGTTTATGAGAGATCGGCTACGACACCTCTCGCCAGAGGGAACGGGTTAACTCGCCTCGTTCAGACGGAAGATATCGCGTTCCGGTTCGGTGTCTATCCCACGACGGCGGTAGTGACGCAGATCACGTCGCCCTGGCCTCTCGCCGTGCTCGCTACGGGAATATCGATCTCGTTGTTCACGGGGCTCCTGGTACGTTTCTACCTGATAGCGGACGATGAGCGGAAACGCGCTGAATTGCGCACTACGGAAGTCGAGACGGAGGTACACCAGCGCCGCTTGGCTGAGGAGACATTGCGTGAAACGGCCGAAGACCTGCGGCGCTCGAATGCCGAGCTGGAGCAGTTTGCGTATGTCGCATCCCATGACCTTCAGGAGCCATTGCGAACCATCGGCAGTTTTTCGCAGCTACTGGAAAAGCGCTATGCCGACCGGTTGGACGGTGATGCCCTGGAATTTCTTGAATTTCTGGTAGACGCGGCGCGCAGGATGCAGACCGTGATTCAGGATCTGCTGGCGTACTCCCGTGCCGGACGGGCCGAGATGGAGTTCGCCGATTGTGACCTGGCAGCACTGGTTGAGCAGGCGCGACAGGATCTGCGTGCGGCCATCGCGGATGTGGGCGCCATAATCGAGGTGGAGCCGCTGCCGGTGGTGCGGGGAGATCCGGGTATGCTGGCGATGGTCCTTAACAATCTGATCGGCAACGCCATCAAGTACCGTCGCGCCGGTGTTGTGCCGGAGGTGCGGATCGCCGCGACGCGCGCGCCTGCCGGATGGCACATCGATATCGCGGATAACGGTCTGGGTATCGAACCGCAGTATCGCGAACGGGTGTTTCTGCTCTTCAAGCGCCTTCATACGCGATCCGAGTATCCTGGAACGGGTCTGGGACTGAGCATCTGCAAGCGGATCATCGAGCGCCACGGTGGACAGATCGGACTGGACTCGGTGCCCGGTTCCGGCAGCACCTTCTGGTTCGAACTGCCGGATCAACGTCCGGCTGGCCGGCCAGACGACGGTGCGGGTTCTTCTCCGGCGCGGGAGGATCCCGTTTCGCCCTGTTGATCGACTGGATATCGTGCCGCGCTGCCCTTTGGTAGCATCGCCGCGGCGCACTCACGCAGGAAGCAAGGAGTCATGGAGCCAATTGAAATTCTGCTGGTCGAGGACAGCATGGCGGATGCGCGCCTCACGCAGGAGGCCATGAAAGAAACCAAAATGTTGAACCGGCTCGCGCACGTCACGGACGGCGTCGAGGCACTCGAGTATTTGCGCAAACAGGGCGAGTATTCGGACGCGGCAACGCCTGATCTGGTACTGCTGGATCTGAACCTGCCGCGCCTGGACGGTCGCGAGGTGTTGGCGGAAATCAAACAGGACGTTACGCTTCGACATATTCCGGTGGTCGTCCTGACCACATCCAACGCCGAAGAGGATGTGTTGCGCAGTTACAACCTGCACGCCAACTGCTACATCACCAAACCGATCGCGCTGGATCAGTTCATGAAGGTGGTGCGGGAAATCGAAAGCTTCTGGCTGTCTATCGTCCGCCTTCCGTGAGGTCAAAGCCGCGCCGTTGGCGCAGCTTTGACTAAAGTCCCCAACGGATTTGCCGAGACCCTACTGGTGTTATCGGCTTTTTGCCGGGTTTGA
>JAYZWP010000124.1:0-3598 GCA_036142245.1 Pseudomonadota bacterium
AAAACGCCCGGCATGCTGGTGGCGGTGGCGTTCCCCTTCAGCCCGGACCGTACCGTCAGATAACCGTTGTTCATTTCCAGCTGTCCCTCAAAAAGCGCGGTGTTGGGACTGTGACCTATGGCGATGAACACACCGTCCAGAGTGACTTCCCGCGGGCGGTTCTCCGGCACGGAGAGAAGGCGAACACCGGTCACGCCGCCCTGATCGCCCAGTACTTCGTCGAGCACGTGGTTCCAGAGGATTTTCACATTGCCGTTGGTAGCCCGTTCGAGGAGGCGGTCGGCGAGAATCTTCTCGGACCGAAATCTGTCCCGCCGATGGACCACGGTCACCTCGCTGGCGATGTTCGATAGATAAAGCGCTTCTTCGACGGCGGTGTTGCCACCACCGATCACCGCGACCGGCTTGTCGCGGTAAAAGAACCCGTCACAGGTGGCGCAGGCGGATACGCCGCGCCCCTTGTAGGCCTCCTCGGACGGCAGACCGAGGTATTTGGCTGATGCGCCTGTCGCGATGATGAGCGCGTCGCACAGGTACTCGCCGCTGTCACCCCAGAGGTGGAAAGGAGGAGTTCTCAGTTCCACCCGATTGATGTGATCGAATACGATGTCGGTGTCGAAGCGTTGCGCGTGGCGCAACATCCGATCCATCAGTTCCGGTCCTTGGACGCCTTCGGTGTCGCCGGGCCAGTTGTCGACATCGGTGGTGGTCATCAGTTGCCCGCCCTGTTCGATGCCGGTGATCAGTACGGGCTGCAGATTTGCCCGCGCGGCGTAGATGGCCGCGCTGTATCCTGCCGGTCCCGATCCGAGAATGATCAGACGATGGTAACGGGGCTCGGGCATAACAGGGATCTCGTGGCAGGGTTAGACGGGGGATCAGGGGCTCCGTCGAGGCGGCGCCGCGCTGCCGGAATGGTAGCAGACCGGGCAACTCTTCATTCCCTGACCGTCACCGGAAGACGGGACCGAGCGAGCTGGGATTGCCGGGCTACAATAGACAACTTTCCCAGACTACCGAGATTGCATGTCCCAGGCGACCCGGGCGCGCGCTGAGTCCGCCGACACCACCTATTCCGTCAGCCGCGGTCTGCGGGAGGGGGCCCTGTTTCTGTCGCTGGCGGTGGCGGTGTATCTGCTGCTCGCGTTACTCACCTACGACAGCGGTGACAGGGGGTGGTCGCGTACCGGTTTCAATGCCACGACCCATAACGTCGGCGGGCGAGCAGGAGCGCTGCTCGCGGACGTCCTGCTTTATCTGTTCGGCTATGCCGGATATCTGTTCCCCATGCTGGTCGGGGTCGCGGGCTGGTGGTTCTACAGCGCCAGAGGGGGGCTGAAACCGGCCTTGCGTCCCACAGTTGTGCGCACCTTGGGTTTCTTGATGACACTGGCTTGCGGTGCAGCCATTGGCCACCTGCATTTCTCCGGCGCCGGTTTGCCGCTCGGCGCGGGTGGCGTGCTGGGTCAGGAAGTGGCGTCTTTGCTGGTGCGCAATTTCAGCTTTGTTGGCGGAACCCTGTTTCTGCTGGCTCTTTTCCTGACCGGGGTTACCTGGCTGACGGGGGTGTCCTGGATCCGGCTGAGCGACCTGACCGGGGCCGCGACACTGCGTGCCGCGTCGGCGCTGGGTGACCTATGGCGCAACCGCGAGGTGCGCAGGGAGGGGCAGCGGGTCAGGGAGGAGCGCAAGGAAAAGGCCGAACAGCGGGTCGCCCGAGTCCAGCAGCGTAAACCGGTTCGCATCGAACCGGTAGTGAGGACCCCGGAAACCAGCCTGAGAGTGGAACAGGAAAAACAGGGAATATTGTTCGAGTCGAGTGAGCCAGCAGGTTTGCCCGCGCTCGCTCTGCTGGACGAGGTGAAGGAGCGGCCCGGCGGTATCTCCCCCGAAGCCCTGGAGGCGATCTCACGGCGACTCGAACTCAAGCTCGAGGAGTTTGGCATCGAGGCGCAGGTCACCGAAGTACATCCCGGGCCGGTGGTCACGCAGTTCGAGTTGGAACCGGCCCCGGGGGTGAAGGTGAACCAGATCGTCAATCTGGCGAAAGACCTGGCGCGGGCGCTCTCGGTAATCAGTGTGCGTGTTGTCGAAGTGATTCCCGGGAAATCGACCGTCGGGATCGAAATTCCCAATGAAGATCGCGAAACGGTCCGGTTGAGTGAAACCCTGCGTTCGCGCGCCTACGATGAAAGTTCATCGGTGCTCACTCTGGCCCTGGGCAAGGACATCCAGGGCATGCCGGTGGTGGCGGACATCGCGAAGATGCCCCATCTGCTCGTCTCCGGGACTACCGGATCGGGTAAATCGGTGGCGATCAACGCCATGATTCTGAGCCTTCTGTACAAGGCGACGCCGGCGGAAATCCGCCTCATCATGATCGATCCGAAGATGCTGGAGCTGTCGGTCTACGACGGCATAGCGCACCTTCTGGCGCCGGTGGTGACCGACATGAACGAGGCGGTCAACGCGCTGCAGTGGTGCGTTGCGGAGATGGACGACCGTTATCGGCGCATGGCGGCCCTCGGGGTGCGCAATATCGCCGGTTACAACCGTAAGGTGACCGAAGCGCAAGCGCGGGGCGAGCCGCTGCTTGACCCGCTCTACACGCCGCCGGAGCCGGAGGAAGGTGACGAGCCGGAGCTGCGTTACTGCGAACGGCTTCCCTACATCGTCGTCGTCGTCGACGAGCTGGCGGACATGATGATGCTGGTCGGCAAGAAGGTGGAGCAGCTGATAGCTCGCCTCGCCCAGAAGGCGCGTGCCGCCGGGGTACACCTGATCCTCGCCACGCAGCGTCCTTCGGTGGATGTCATCACCGGGCTGATCAAGGCGAACATTCCCAGCCGCATCGCTTTTCAGGTGTCGTCTAAAGTGGACTCCCGTACCATCCTCGACCAAATGGGCGCCGAGCAGCTGCTCGGTCATGGCGACATGCTTTACCTGCCGGTGGGCACTGGTGTACCCCGGCGGGTGCACGGTGCTTTTGTTTCGGATGAGGAGGTACATCGTGTCGTCGCGGCGCTGAGAAAACAGGGCGCTCCGGACTATCTGGACGAGATTCTCAAAGGCGATCCTGCGGAGACCGGAAGGCCCGGCGCGGGCGGCGGTGATCCGGAGGATGAGTTGTACGATCAGGCGGTCTATCTGGTCACCTCATCGCGACGGGCGTCGGTGTCCGGCGTGCAGCGACACCTGCGCATCGGCTACAACCGCGCCGCCCGGCTGGTCGAAGAGATGGAGCGTCAGGGAGTGGTCGGCCCGTTGCAGGCCAACGGTCAGCGGGAAGTGCTGGCGGAGGCGGTGCCTGAATGAGCCGCTCCGTGGTTGTTTCCCTGCTGCTCGGGTGGCTTTTGGCGCCGCTGTGCAGCAGCGCCGGTGAACCGGACCCTCTGCCGGATCACTTACAACGGTTTTACACCGGTGCCGCGACCCTGACCGGGCGGTTCGAGCAGCAGGTGGTCGATGAACCGGGTACGCAAGGACGGCCCCAGACAGGGCGCTTCTGGATCGCGCGTCCCGGCGGCCGCTACCGGTGGGAGTATGAGGAACCTTTCCCGCAACTCATCGTGAGCAACGGCGAGACGATCTGGGTTTA
>JAYZWP010000125.1:0-4844 GCA_036142245.1 Pseudomonadota bacterium
GGGCGCGCTGGGTCCGCCCCTGGGTGCTCGCGGCCTGGTGTTTCCTGACCATCGGCATCACCCTGGGCAGCTTCTGGGCTTACTACGAACTCGGCTGGGGCGGCTGGTGGTTCTGGGACCCGGTGGAAAACGCGTCTTTCATGCCCTGGCTGCTCGGCACGGCGCTGCTGCATTCCGCGCTGGTGGTGGAAAACCGCCAAACACTGGTGAACTGGACGGTGCTGCTGGGCATCCTCACCTTCTCCCTGAGTCTGGTGGGCACCTTCCTGGTCCGCTCCGGCGTGCTCACCAGCGTCCACGCCTTTGCCCTGGATCCGGGGCGCGGCGTGTTCATCCTCGCTTTGATTCTGCTCTCCAGTGGCGGCGGTCTGCTGCTGTACGCGCTGCGCGCTCCGGGCCTCGCGCGGGGTCCGACCTTCAGCCCGGTCAGCCGGGAAGGGGCCCTGGTGTGGAACAACATCCTGCTGGTCAGCGCCGCGGCCACAGTGTTCATCGGTACCTTCTATCCCCTGGCCATCGACCTGGTGTCGCGGGACAAGATCTCGGTCGGCCCCCCTTACTACAACCTCACCTTCGTCCCCATCATCCTGCCGCTGCTCGCGCTGATGGTGGCCGGTCCGCTGCTGCGCTGGCGTACCGATACCGCCGGCCGGGTGGTGCATCGGACCCGCTGGGTAGCACTCGGCCTGCTGGCGGGTAGTCTGGGAATCTGGCTGTTCGCCACCACACTGTTGACCGCCGTGGGGTTCGGCCTCGCCGTCTGGATCGTTGTGGGTTCGCTGCTGGCGCTGGCGGATCGCATCCAGCTCGGGCGGGTCTCCTGGCGGCAAGCGCTGGGGCGTGCGGTACAGCTGCCGGGCGCTGTCTGGGGCATGTGCGTGGCGCACCTCGGAGTCGGTATCTGTGTCGCCGGCATCACCGCCATGTCAGCCTTCCAGGAAGAAGCCGTGCTGCTGCTGGAACCGGGCGCTGAAACCACCCTCGCGGGCTACACCTTTCGCCTGGATGAAGTGGCGCCTGCGGCAGGACCGAACTATCGGGCGGACCAGGCACGCTTCACGGTCGCCCGCAACGGCGTGCCGGTCACCACCCTGATCAGTGAAAGGCGGTTTTATCCGGTACGCCGCAGCCAGACCACCGAGGCCGGCATCTGGAGCAATGGCCTGATCAACCTCTACGTTTCCCTGGGAGAACGGTCCGACACAGGCGCCTGGGCGGTCCGGGCCTACTATCACCCACTGGCTCCCTTCATCTGGGTGGGCGCCCTGGTGATGGCGGGTGGTGGCCTGCTCTCCCTCACCGACCGGCGGTTGCGGGTTGGCAGCCCGCAACGGCGCGTCGCGACCGCCCTCCCACCGACCGGCCGCGAACTGCCGACCCAGCCGTCGTGAACCGGCTGCTCGCTGCCGTCCCCGTGATCGGGCTCCTGGGGCTGGCGGCCATGCTTGGCGTCGGGCTGACCCAGGATCCGCAGAAGCTGCCCTCGACCCTGATCGGTCAGACGGTGCCCCCCTTCGACCTGCCACCCATCGCACCCGACATCCCCGCGCTGGCCCATACCGCTTTCCAGGGGCAGGTGAGTCTGCTGAACGTGTTCGGCTCCTGGTGCACCAGTTGCCTGGTGGAGCACCCGGTTTTGCTGTCGCTCGCCCGACGCGGCGCCGTACCCATCTACGGGCTCGACTGGAAAGACGAACCGGGTGCCGGGGCAGCCTGGCTCGCGCGCCACGGCAACCCCTACACGGCCGTTGGCGACGACGCTTCCGGCCGGGTGGCGCTGGATCTCGGGGTGACCGGCGCCCCGGAAACCTACGTCATCGACGCTGCCGGGATCATTCGCCACAAACAGATCGGCCCCATCACCGACACAGTCTGGCGGGAGACCCTGGAACCCCTGGTGACACGGCTGCGAGCCAACTCGTCATGACCACTCGCGCGATCCGCGCTGCCGGGTTACTTCCCTGGCTGCTGCCCGCCCTGCTCACGCCCCGTCTCTGGGCCGTGACGCCGGAGGAACTCCTCAGTGACCCCGCGTTGGAACACCGGGCGCGCGAGATCAGCCAGGAACTGCGCTGCGTGGTCTGTCAGAACCAGACCATAGACGACTCCGACGCGCCGCTCGCCCGGGATCTGCGCCTGCTGGTACGCGAGCGGCTGGCGGCGGGAGATTCCGACCGCGAGGTGATCGACTACGTCGTGGAACGGTACGGCAATTTCGTCCTGCTGAAGCCACCGCTGCAAACCAACACGCTGCTGCTCTGGGTGGGGCCCCTGGCCTGCCTGGCGATCGGTATCGCGGGTTACGGCGTTTATCTGCGTACCCGCCGCCGGGAAGAGGTGGCACCGCTGACGCTGGCCGAGGAGGCGCGGCTGGCGGAGATCCTGGACCTCGACCGGGCTCGTGTACAACCGGCACCGGCTCGGGAAATATCGCAACAGACCGGCGCTGACACCAGGAAAACCGACCCGTGACGTTCTGGATTCTGGCGATCGGCATGATGGTTGCGGCGGCCGCGTTGACCGCATGGCCGCTGCTGCGCGGTGGTGAGGCGAGGGATACGCAGGACGCCGCGGTGCCGATTTATCGGGACCAGTTGCGGCAACTCGATGACGAACTCCGCGAAGGCACCTTGACCGAAGAGGAATCCCGGTTCGCCCGCCGGGAAATCAACCGCCGGCTGCTCACGACGATGCAGCAACAGGACCAACAGCAGCGTGGCCCCATCTCCACCAGCGCCTCACCCGCCCTGGCCTTCTTCACGGCATTGCTACTGATCGCCGGGGCCGCGAGCCTTTACCTGTCGCTCGGTCGTCCGGAGCTGGCACTACGCGGCCTCCCTCCCGCAACCGCGGCCGGAGAGTCCGGGGAGATTCCGTCCCTGGCCGAGGCCATCAGCCAACTGGAGGCGCGCCTGGAACAAAGTCCGGAGGATCCCGAAGGCTGGCGGCTGCTGGGCTGGGCGCGCTTTCAAACCGGCAACCTGCAAGGCGCGGTGTCCGCCTATCGCCGATCCGTCGAGTTGGCGCCGGACAATGCCGTCGTGCTGGCCGCTCTGGCCGAAGCGCTCACCATGGCAAGCGATGGCGTCATGCCCGCGGAAACGCGAATGCTGCTCGATGCCGCGCTGCGGGTCGATCCGCACGAGGAGCGGGCGCGCTTTTACGACGCGCTCTGGTATCGCCAGCAGGGGGATATCGCCTCAGCGCTGGACCGCTGGATCGGACTGATCAATGACGCCGAACCGGATGCGCCCTGGCTGGAGAGCCTGACCATGCGGGTCGCCGAGTTGGCCGACGCAGCGGGCATGGATATCAGTGACCGGTTGTCTGTCGCCGCAACGACACGATCACCACCTCCGGGTCCGACCCGCGAGGCGATCGAGGGCGCCGCGCAAATGAGCCCGGAGGCGCGCCAAGCGATGATCGACGGGATGGTGGCCCGGCTGGAAGATCGCCTCAGGGAGAATCCCGATGATCCGGACGGCTGGCTGCGTCTGATCAAATCACGCCTGGTGCTGCAACAGCCCGGGGCGGCACGCTCCGCGCTGGACAGGGCCCGTGAGGCACTGGCGGGCAACCCGGACGCGGTTGCCGAAATCGAAGCGGCGGCGCTGGCGGCCGGGCTGACTCCCGCTCCCTGATCACGAGCGCTTCGCTCGCCCGGGACTACCCGCCGCGGGCACCTCAGATCAACTCGAAATCCGTTTTCGGCGCGCCACAGCTGGGACAGGTCCAATCATCGGGAAGATCCTCGAAACGGGTACCGGGTGCAATGCCCTCTTCTGGAATCCCCCGGCCTTCGTCGTAAATCTCGCCGCAAAAACGGCAACGCCATTTGCGCACGGCGGCCGACTCAGGCCGGCCGCGGGTGCTCTTCCCGGAATTTCAGATGCACGTCCATGTTCTGCGGTTCCAGGCGGAAGGCGGTCTGATAGCTGACGTTGTGCCTGGTCAACTCATCGCGCTTCAAGTCCCAGACCCGATGCATTTTGTAGAACGGCACTGTCGGGTAAAGATGGTGTATCAGATGGTAGTTCTGGTAGACCAGAAACGGGGTCAGCAGCCATTCCCAGCCCATCCGCATCGTGGTGGCGAGATAGGGGTCTTCCTCCTCCGAGACGAGGCCCGGGTGGTGCGGCAGGATGACGAACACGACGTCGATCAGGAACAGGGCGATGCGGGTGGGGATGAACCAGAGAACCAGAACCTCCAGTCCGTAACCGAAAGTGATGGCGGCGGCCAGCAGCGGGATCAGAAAGCTGAGATAAAGGATGAAAGTCGGCGCGAACTTGCGGACGTACTTCCCGCCGTGCCGGAAGTAGTAGTACATGTAGTAGCCATCGAAGAATGCCCAGCGAAACGGCGCCTGCCACCAGGGCGACTCGTGCGTGAACAGGTCAGGGTCCCTGCGGGAATTGGTGAAGCGATGGTGCTGCATGTGCAGCCAGCGCAGGATCGGCATCGGCGCGTAGGGAAACAGGAAGATCAGCCCGACCGTGCCGATGCCGTCATTGACCCACTTGTTGCTCGAGATGGCGCGGTGAGAACTGTCGTGGATGATGCTGAACAGGCCGTAGCTGAGGAAGCCGTTGATCAGGCAGCCTGCCCAGAGCGGCAGATTGCCGTTCAGCGCGTTGTACCAGGTGGCTGAAATCCCGCCGATCACGGCCAGAAACAGCACCGTGGTCGGCACCGCCAGCGTTGGCGACGCCTTGTAGCTCCTGAACAGTTCACGCTGGGCGCGCCTGGTTTCCGTCGTTGTCGTCATCTTTACCCCTCCGACTGTCCGTTCCGGCATGGCATGGCGTGAGTCGCTACGTCACGCAGGCCGGGGCAGGTGCGCC
>JAYZWP010000126.1:0-3002 GCA_036142245.1 Pseudomonadota bacterium
TGTGGCGGATGCCATTGCCAAGGCGTTCGGTTCCTTCGCGGATTTCAAGGACAAGTTCAGCACCTCGGCGGCCACCAATTTCGGCTCTGGCTGGACCTGGCTGGTGAAGAGCGGCAGCGGCGTGGAGATTGTCAACACCAGCAATGCCGGTTGCCCGCTGACCGACGGCAAGACGCCGCTTCTGACCTGTGACGTCTGGGAGCACGCCTACTACATCGATTACCGGAACGCCCGGCCGAAGTATGTCGAGGCGTTCTGGAATCTGGTCAACTGGGATTTCGTGAACCGGAATCTCGGTTAGCGGATCAGGGCGCGGTGCAGGCTGGCTGCGCCAGGCGATCCCGTCGCTACAAAAAGGGGGGCATCAGCCCCCTTTTTTGTAACCGGGATGCCTTGCAATACATCGCAGGGACGCGATGAGCCGGTTGACCATACCGCAGCTCAATCGCCGTTGCTTTGGTATCGGCGCCGTGATCATCGCCGGGTTGCTGGGGTTTTCCGCTTACCAGCAGTTTGTCCTCGGGCTCGACCCCTGTCCGCTGTGTGTTTTCCAGAGACTGGCTTTTGCCGTCATCGGACTGGTCTGTCTGGTCGCGGTTGCGCATGCCCCTCGGGCGCCTTTCGGCATGGTTTATGGATTACTCGTCGCCGTGTCCGCGGGAGTCGGCGCCGGCATCGCCGGGCGCCATGTCTGGCTGCAACACCTGCCGGCGGATCAGGTGCCTGCCTGCGGCCCCGGCCTGGATTACATGCTGGAAGTGTTTCCGCTGACCGAGGCGATCCGCATGGTCCTGGGCGGTTCCGGCGAGTGTGCCGAAGTACAGTGGCAGTTTCTGGGCCTCGGGATCCCGGCCTGGGCGCTGGTTTGGTTCGTCCTGTTGGGCCTCGGCGCGCTGGGTTGGACGTGGTTTCTCTGGCGTAACCGGACCGGCGGCGCTTGATGGTGTCAGGTTCGCCGCTGGTGTACCACCTTGTCCCTCAGATATACCGGGAGCGCCGCGTCGGCGGATCGCAGTTCGCCGCGTCCGGCGGCGGCGCGACCCAGAATCAGAATCTCCCGGGCGCTGGGCAGCGCCGCGGTTTCGGTACCGGCAAGCTGTGAACCGAGTCGCTTGGTGAGTGCGTCAGGGTAGGCGCGCCAGCCGGGTCCGACGGCCATCCAGCGATTTCCCTCGGGCAGACCGACCGTTTCGGGATCGATAACGCAATCGGTGGTGAGCGCGGTCACCAGCCCCTCCGGGTCGCGTGCGTAAGCGCCGAAGTACACCTGATTCAGCCGCGCGTCCAGAGCAACGGCGATGTGGTCGGCCGCAGCGACCTGCGCCATCGCGGCCAGAGTGGAGACCCCTACCACGGGTAGATTTAACCCCAAGGCGATGCCCTGCGCGGTGCTGATCGCCACGCGCAGCCCGGTGAACGAGCCCGGTCCATGACCGAAGGCGACCGCGTCCAGGTCGTTGCGGTTCCAGCCTGCACGGCCAAGTGCCGTGTCGACCATCGCCAGCAGCAGTTCGGCGTGCCGACGCGGCGCAACTGTCTCCACTACCCAGATATCGTCGCCGTTCCCAACCGCGACCGAGCAGTTGTCCGTCGCGGTTTCCAGGGCCAGCAGTTTCACGCGGTGAGCGCCGGGATGTGTGTGGCGATGAAGGTCAACGCCTGGTCCAGCTCCCGGGTCAGCGGCATCGCCGGCAGGCTGGCACGGAAAATCTTGCCGTAATGGCGGCTGAGCAGGCGCGGATCGGCGATTACCAGCAGGCCGCGGTCGCTGGCGCTGCGCAGCAACCGGCCCGCACCCTGTTTGAGCAGCAGCGCCGCTTCCGGGACCTGCAGCGTCATGAAGGGGTTGTTCCCGGTGGCCTTGACGGCGCGGGCGCGGGCTGCCACCAGGGGATCGTCCGGCACGGCGAACGGGAGTTTTTCGATGATGACGCAGGACAGCGCCGCCCCGGGGACATCCACCCCTTGCCAGAAGCTGCTGGTACCCAGCAACACCGCCCCCGGCGTTTCCAGAAACGCGCTCAGCAGCCGGGTGCGTGGCGCGCTACCCTGCACCAGCAGTGTCAGACCGGGCTCCCCTGCCAGGAGACGCGCGGCGCGGCGCAACGCCGCATGGCTGGTGAACAGATAGAAGGCGCGGCCGCGGGTCGCCCGCAGGATCGGGCGCACCGCTTCCACCGCCGCCGCCGTGAAGTCTCGGCTGCCCGGGTCCGGCAGATTCGGCGGCACGAACAGCAGGGCATTGCGGGCGACGTCGAAGGGAGAATCGAGCAGCAGTTCGTCCGGTGCGTCCAGACCCATGCGGCCGTTGAAATGGGCGAACGAACCGGCCACCGACAACGTGGCCGAGGTGAAGATCATTCCCCGTCCTGCCGGGTAGAGCCGCTCGCGCAGCAGCGTGGCCACATCCAGGGGAGCGGTATGCAGGGTCACCGAGCGGGCGTGCTGCTCATACCAGCGCACCGTGGTTTCCTCGCTGGCGGCCAGAAAAATTTCGATGCGTTCGTAGAACAGCCGGCTGCGGTCAAGACAGTTCTCCAACCCCAGCGACTCCCCGGCCAGAGGTTCCAGGGCGCTTTGCAGATCGCCGAGTCGCTCCAGAGTCCGGCCGGCCGCATCGATCATCGGGTCGTCGGTGTCCTGCGGTTGCGCGTTGTGGCCCCCTTGCCCGGTCAGTCGAATGCGCTTGTTCAACTCGGCGATTTCGGCCATGAGCTGATCCCCCGCCAGTGAGGCGGTGCGGTCACTGACACCGGATTCCTGCAGCTCCAGCGCCAGGTCGCCGCACAACTCCTGCAGCTGCGCGGAACTGATGGACTGACCGAGAAATCGCGTGGCGATGTCCGGCAACTGGTGCGCTTCGTCAAAGATGACAAGGTCGCAGTCCGGCACGATCTCGCCGCCCCCGCCTTCCCGAAGGGCGAAATCGGCAAAAAACAGATGGTGGTTGATCACCACGATGTCCGCTTCCAGAGCGCGCCGGCGGGCGCGATAGACGTGAC
>JAYZWP010000127.1:0-2542 GCA_036142245.1 Pseudomonadota bacterium
GTGTGCGCGTCAACGCCATCTGCCCGGGATTCGTGTTGAGCAACAGAGTGTCCAATCGATTCGAAGCTGGTAAAGAGAATTCGATCGTCGAGCGCACCCGTAAGCGATATCCGTTCGGTGTCGGCGATCCCATCGACATCGCGCAGATCGCCCTGTTTCTCGCGACCGACGAATCCAGAATGATCAACGGTGCGATCATCCCGGCAGAAGGCGGCATGGGGATCTTCTGACGCAACTCGTCCGGCTTGAGCGTCGGAACCCGGCACGTTGGGTCATACGGCGCATGAGTTGACCATGTCTGCACCAATCCGGTAACCCATCGCCCGGTACCCCCGGCCGTCGCTGGCAGTTATCCGAAAATTTTGGAAAACTGACTCGGCTTCCAACTCTCTGTCTGAAAACACCTTTTTCAAGTGGTAGTTTTGGAACTGGAAGGAGAGCGCGGTGCGCCAGCTCGCCGCCGTCTGGCCTCCGCTATTTCCGGCCGAGCAAAAGCGCTTGGCGCAATTGCTGATCGAGAGGGTGCTGATACGGCGCGGAACTGGCGGAGGTGGAGATGACGGTATGAGCCGGATACGTAAACGGGGTGACGCGACGGTGCAACTGCGCATGGACCGCGGCGCGGTGAAGCTCTCGATCTTCATTCCGCTGCAGATCCGCAAGCACGGGGTGCGCAAGGTTGTTATCCGCCCGGACGGGGAAAGTGCCAGTCCGACCGCACGCGGCCAGTTCGACAGCCCGATGCTGATGGCGCTGGCGCGGGCCTTCTACTGGCAACAGCTGCTCGACGACGGCGTAGTGGCCAGCAGCGCCGCGATCGCTCAGGGCGAACCTGCGCGACTCGACCGTGAACGAACTGCTGCGCCTCACGCTGCTGGAGCCGGCCATCATCCAGGCCATCCTGGCGGGCCAGCAGCCGCACTGTGAGCCTGATCTGATTCCAACGCAATCCGCTGCCGCTGAACTGGGTCGCGCAGCGCCGGGTGGTCGATAGGTTCGATGCCTAACGCCGGATCACTTCACCCAGCGCGGGCGTGCTTGAGCAGCAGCAAGAGTTGCTGCTCGCGCAGCGGTGAGGCGATGAAGTCGAAGCGGTTGTAGAACCTAGCCGCATCTTCGTCGATGGGGTGGGTCAGCATCGCGCGGATACCGGCCGGCTAGGCAATCAGCAGGGTGGGCGGATGGCATCCTGTAACAGCCCGATGCCGATCCCTCGACTCTGGTCCTGCAGACCGACGGCCGGACGGGCGAGGATCACGACGGGGATCGGATACTGCCCCATGCCCTTGCGAATGCGCTCCGGCGCATCGAGCGTATCGATCTGGCCGACGGTCAGCCTGAAATATCCGGCGACGCGACCAGCCTCGCTGACGACGAAGGTCTTGGCCGTGCCGCTGCCCAGTGCCTGTCGGATGACTGGTGGCCCTGGTCGACCACGAAAAGGCTGCGCCAAGTCTCTGTAAATGCAGGGTTCGAGGCCGCGACTACCCGCAGGGCAAACAGAGAAAAGAGATTGGCTGGCCGGGAAACGGGGTGATTCGGCGCTGCCGGGCGCAGTGACACCTGCAGGACAAAACCCGGAACCCCGCGCCACGCGGGGAATCCGAGCCCTGAGCTACCCGACAGATAGGTAACACCGGATACCGGAGACATGGGTTACACATTGAGGCATTTTGGGGGGACCCCAAATGCCGTGGAAGGAGTGTAACCAGATGGATGAGCGGCTGAAGTTCGTTGCACGGCTACTGGACGGTGAGCAGATGACCGCCCTGTGCCGGGAGTTCGGCATCTCCCGGAAAACCGGCTATAAGATTTACAACCGTTACAAGGAGATCGGTCTCGACGTGTCAACGCCGTCACCTCCAACGGCAAATGGACGGTCTCTCCCAGTTATCCCGAAACCGACAGGACCGGCTACCTGTGTGAAAGAACGCAGTCCTATCGCGTCAATCCCGACGCACCGCTTGGCGCCCTCGTCTTTCGTGTTCGGGGCTCGACCAAGCAAAGCGGATACGCTCTCAACGATTCGGGTATGGGCCGAGCCGATGCGGACGGGCGTCTCGAGTTTGCGATCAACGATAACGACCTTCAGAACAATCGCGGTCAGCTCAGTTTGGAGATTTCCGTTTACGACGCTGCAGCTCTCCAAGCGATCCAGGACGCCGTCAACAAACTAGAGGGATAGCGTATGCGAACTCTCGTACTCGCCTGTTGTATTGCGGCTTTATCTTCCCTAGCAAACGCACATCCAGGCGCTACCGCAGCGGATGGTTGTCACTACTGTCGGACGAACTGCGATAAATGGGGTGTGGAGTGGAACAAACGCCATTGTCATGGCGGGCGACATCACGAGGAGGCAATCAACACCGTAGTGAGATCAGCCCACTCGCACAATGGTCTTGCTACGTCGCACCAGGGAAAGACGCATCTCGACACGAAGATCCGTCCATCCGCTGGCGCAGAAAAATCCAGCTAGACCTGGCCTCTAACCTTGGCCTCTCATCTAGAGAATCTGATAGCCGAGTACTACAGCTGGAAAGGC
>JAYZWP010000128.1:0-8614 GCA_036142245.1 Pseudomonadota bacterium
CGGATCTCCTCGTCGATGATGCTTGCCGTCTCATCGGACACGCTCTTGTGCTGAGTCACGGTGCGTCCGAGGAAGAGTTCCTCCTCCTCCTCGTCGAAGGTCATGGGACCGAGCCGTTCGGACAATCCCCAGCGTGTCACCATGCTGCGGGCCAGTTCCGTGGTACGTTTGATGTCGTTCGCGGCGCCGGTGGTCACCTTCTCCAGACCGAACACGAGTTCCTCCGCGATGCGACCCCCATAGAGGCTGCAGATCTGGCTTTCCAGCCGCTCCTTACTGTAGCTGTACCGGTCCTCCTCGGGCAGGAACATGGTGACGCCGAGCGCGCGCCCGTGGGGGATGATGGTGACTTTGTATACCGGATCGTGAGAGGGGACCGACAAACCGACGATGGCATGCCCCGCCTCGTGGTAGGCAGTGAGGCGCTTCTCCTCTTCACTCATGACCATGGAGCTGCGTTCCACGCCCATCATGATCTTGTCCTTGGCACGATCGAAGTCGTACATCTCCACCAGACGCTTGTTCTGACGCGCGGCGAACAGCGCCGCTTCGTTGACCAGGTTGGCCAGGTCGGCGCCGGAGAAACCGGGGGTGCCGCGGGCGATGACGTCCGCATCCACGTTATCGGCGATCGGCACTTTGCCCATGTGCACCTTCAGAATCTGGGCACGACCGCGAATATCGGGCAGCGGCACGACCACCTGCCGGTCGAACCGGCCGGGCCGCAGCAGCGCCGGGTCGAGCACGTCGGGACGGTTGGTCGCCGCGATGACGATCACCCCCTCACTCCCTTCGAAACCGTCCATTTCCACCAGGAGCTGATTGAGGGTCTGTTCCCGTTCGTCGTGACCGCCGCCCAGGCCCGCACCGCGATGGCGTCCGACGGCGTCGATCTCATCGATGAAGATGATGCAGGGGGCGTGCTTCTTCGCCTGCTCGAACATGTCCCGAACCCGGGAGGCGCCGACGCCCACGAACAATTCAACGAAATCAGAACCCGAAATGGTAAAGAAGGGTACCTTGGCTTCGCCGGCAATGGCTTTGGCGAGCAACGTCTTGCCGGTGCCGGGGCTGCCCACCATCAGCACCCCGCGGGGAATCTTGCCTCCCAAACGCTGGAACTTGCCGGGATCCCGCAGAAACTCGACCAGTTCCGCCACCTCTTCCTTGGCCTCGTCAACGCCGGCGACATCGTTGAAAGTCACCTTCACCTGATCTTCATTCAGCAACCGGGCGCGGCTCTTGCCAAACGGCATCACCCCCCCTTTGCCGCCCATTCCCCCCTGCATCTGCCGCATGAAGAAGATCCAGACACCGATCAGCAGCAGCATCGGGAACCACGAGATGAACACCTGCATCAGCAACGACTGCTTCTGGGGCGGGGAAACCTGAATGCCGACGCTGTTCTGGATCAGGTCATCGACCATGCGCGGGTCATCCGGGGCATAGGTGATGAACTTCTCGCCGGTGGTGGTCTCGCCGCGCACCGTGTTGCCGTCTATCACGACCTTTTCCACCATGCCCTGGCGCACCTGGGCGATGAAGTAGGAGTAATCCACGGTGCGGTCGGCACCCTGACGTGGGCCGAAATTGTTGAACACGGCCATCAATACCATGGCGACGACGATCCACAGGATCACGTTCTTCGTCATGTTGTTCAATGCGCGGTACCTTCGTCCTTTGGCAGCGGTCGTTCAGCGCTGGTACTGAAAATCATTCTGCATCGTACTTCAATCCCCAGACGGTGCCAAACCAGCGGCGCTGCCTGCGGCTCATCACTGCGACCGGAACCCGTGGGCGACCAGATAGCACTCGCGGCTTTCGGCCCGCGAGGCAGCCGGTTTGCGTATCCGGAGCCGATCAAAGTGTGTTGCATATGCCGTTTTAACGGCGGGAAAGTCCTCGCCCTGAAATCCTTTGACAACGGCGACGCCGCCAGTTCGCAGATGCTTCAGCGCGATCTGGAGTCCCAGTAACGCCAACTCGGCCGCCTCGGCCTGGTCACGCAGTGCCACACCGGAAATATTTGGGGCCATATCCGACAAAAGCAAGTCGGCTCGCGATTCACCCAGGACGGTTTCCACCTGGCGCCGGACTTCGGCGTGCTCCAGATCACCCTGAATCGCGACGACCCCGTCAATAGGCTGCATCGGCAGAAGATCGACGGCGATCACCTTACCGCCCGCGCCGATGCGCTGCGCCGCAACCTGAGACCATCCGCCCGGGGCGGCACCAAGTTCCAGCACCTGCAATCCGGGCCGCAGCAACCGGTCGCGACGGTCCAATTCCAGCAGTTTATAGCTGGCCCGGGAGCGATAACCCTCCCGGGCGGCACTGTGAACGTACGCGTCCCGGGCCTGTCGCTGCTGCCAGCGGCTTTTCGCGCCACCCTTCGCCATATGCGGACGAACCGCCTGCCCCGAGGCAGAGCAACTAGATGTAGTCGACCGCGAGAATCTCGTACTCGACTTCCCCGGAAGGTGCGGGCACCATCACGGAATCGCCCACCTCTTTGCCGATAAAGGCACGGGCGATGGGTGACTGGAAGGAGATGGTCCCCTGCTTGATGTCGGCCTCGTCGATACCGACGATCTGGTACCGGATCTCCTTGTCCTGAGCGACATTGAGCGCCGTTACTGTGGAACCGAACACCACCCGACCGCCGGCGTCCAACGCCGCCGGATCGATGATCTCGGCGTTACCCAGCCGGGTCTCGATCTCGTTGATACGCCCCTCGATGAAACTCTGCTCTTCGCGGGCGGCGTGGTACTCGGCGTTTTCCTTCAGGTCACCGTGTTCCCGCGCCTCGGCGATGGCGGCGATTACCCGCGGCCGGGCGACCGACCGCAACTCCTCGAGCTCGGCGCGAATCGCCAGGGCCCCCTTTGCTGTCATGGGTTCCTTGTTCACCCGACAACCTCCTGATGGATTTCCTGCAAGGTACGCACCGCGTGGGACGCCGCCGGCCCGGCCGCCAAGGCTTCACAGGTCGCCTCGGCTCCGGCCAGGGTGGTGGTGTAAGCCACCCCGAAACGCAGCGCCGCACGACGGATGGCAAAAGAGTCCCTGATGGCCTGCCGACCCTCGGTGGTGTTGACGACGAAATCGATTTCGCCGTTGGTCAGGAGATCCACGACGTGCGGACGCCCCTCCTTGACCTTGTTCACAACATCGCACAAAAGGCCGGCGGAATGCAAAGCGCCCGCCGTCCCGCGGGTTGCGGTGAGCCGGAATCCCGCGTCGCTCAGTCCCCGTGCGACGCGGATCAGCCGCTCGTCCTGATCGGCATCGCGAACACTCAGAAAAGCCGTACCGCGATCCGGTAACCGCTGCCCCACGGCCAGAGCCGCCTTGCCGTACGCCTCGCCGAAACTGCGACCAATGCCCATCACCTCGCCGGTCGACTTCATCTCCGGTCCGAGAATGGTGTCGACTCCGAGAAACTTGTTGAACGGGAACATTGCTTCCTTTACCGCGAAGTACCCCGGCACCACCTGGGCAACGACACCCTGAGAAGCAAGACTTCTGCCCGCCATGCAGCGCGCCGCGACCTTGGCGAGCGGGACCGACGTCGCCTTGGAAACGAAGGGAACGGTACGCGACGCGCGTGGATTCACCTCCAGCAGGTACACCTCGTCGTCCTTGATGGCGAACTGAACGTTCATCAGCCCCACCACGCCCAGTTCCAGGGCAAGGGCCACTGTCTGCCGGCCCATCTCGTCGACCAGGGCGGCGTCGAGATCGAAAGGCGGCAAACAGCAGGCGGAATCACCGGAGTGGACCCCCGCCTCCTCGATATGCTCCATCACCCCGCCAACTACGACCTGCTCACCATCGGATACCGCGTCCACATCCACCTCGGTGGCTTCGTTCAGGAAACGGTCGAGCAGCACGGGTGCATCGGGGGTCACGGCCACCGCATGGGTCATGTAGGTACGCAGTTCCTCCTCATCATGGACGATCTCCATGGCGCGGCCGCCGAGCACGTACGAGGGGCGGACCACCAGGGGATATCCCACGTCCCGCGCCCGCTCGATAGCCTGCTCGACATGCGTGGCAATGGCATTCCTCGGTTGCCGCAATCCGAGCTGGTTCACCAGTTCCAGGAACCGCTCCCGGTCCTCGGCGCGGTCGATGGCATCAGGGCTGGTGCCGATGATGGGCGCTCCCGCGGCTTCCAGCGCACGGGCGAGTTTCAGCGGAGTCTGCCCGCCGAACTGAACGATGATCCCCTTGGGCTGCTCCACACGGATGATGTCGAGCACGTTCTCCAGGGTCAGCGGTTCGAAATAGAGCCGGTCCGAGGTGTCGTAGTCGGTTGAGACGGTCTCGGGATTGCAGTTCACCATGATGGTCTGGTATCCCAGCGCCCGCAGGCTCAGGGCGGCGTGAACGCAGCAGTAGTCAAACTCGATTCCCTGCCCGATCCGGTTCGGTCCGCCGCCGAGAATCATGATCTTCTCGCGGTCGTCGGGCTCGGCCTCGCACTCCTGCTCGTAGGTGGAATACATGTAGGCGGTGGCGGACGGGAACTCACCGGCGCAGGAATCGACCCGCTTGTAGACCGGATGGACATCCAGCGCGCGGCGTCGTTCCCGGACGGCGGTTTCACTCACCCCCAACAGCTCGGCAAGACGCTGATCGCCGAATCCCGCCCGCTTCCAGCGGCGCCACTGCGGCGCCGACACCGACTCCAGGGAGGCGGTGCTGATATCCTGTTCCAGCGCGATCAACTCCTCTATCTGCGCCAGAAACCAGGGGTCGATGCCGGTGGAACCGTGTATCTCCTCGACGCTGCGACCGGCGCGAAACGCATCCCCGATGATCCAGACGCGATCGGCACCCGGCACGCTCAGACCGCTGTCCAGCCGCGCCTCGACATCTTCCGGCGCGAGCAGCGGCGTCAACCCGGGCCGGTCGATCTCGAGACCGCGTAACGCCTTTTGCAGCGACTCCTGGAACGTGCGCCCGATGGCCATCACCTCGCCCACGGATTTCATCTGGGTGGTGAGGGTCGCATCCGCCTGGGGAAACTTGGCGAAATCGAACCGCGGTACCTTGGTCACCACGTAGTCGATCGTCGGCTCGAAGGAGGCTGGCGTTACCCCTCCGGTGATGTCGTTGTCGAGTTCATCCAGCGTGAAGCCCACCGCCAGCTTGGCCGCCACCTTGGCGATCGGAAAGCCGGTCGCCTTGGAGGCCAGAGCCGAGGAGCGTGACACCCGGGGATTCATCTCGATCACCACCAGCCGGCCGTCGCGCGGATTCACCGCGAACTGCACGTTGGAACCCCCGGTATCGACACCGATTTCCCTGAGCACCGCGATGGATGCGTCCCGCATCCGCTGGTACTCCTTGTCCGTCAGTGTCTGCGCCGGGGCGACGGTGATCGAGTCCCCGGTGTGCACCCCCATCGGGTCGAAATTCTCGATCGAGCAGATGATGATGCAGTTATCCGCCCGATCCCGGACCACCTCCATCTCGAACTCTTTCCAGCCGAGAATCGATTCCTCGACGAGCAGCTCGTTGGTCGGGGACAGGTCCAGTCCACGCTCGCAGATCTCGACGAACTCCTCCCGGTTGTAGGCAATCCCACCGCCGGTGCCCCCCATGGTGAACGAGGGTCGGATGATGGTGGGAAAACCGACCTCCTCCTGGATCGCGAGAGCATCTTCCATGGTATGGGCAAGACCGGCCCGCGGCGTTTCCAAGCCGATACGGCGCATGGCATCGCGGAACCGTTCGCGATCCTCCGCCTTGTCGATGGCATCGCGCGAGGCGCCGATCAGTTCAACGCCATAGCGCTCGAGAACCCCCTCCCGGGCGAGATCGAGCGCGCAGTTGAGCGCCGTCTGCCCTCCCATGGTGGGCAGCAGGGCGTCAGGCCGCTCCCTGTCGATGATCCGCTCCACCACCTGCCATGAGATCGGCTCGATATAGACCGCATCGGCCATTTCGGGGTCGGTCATGATGGTGGCGGGGTTGGAATTCACCAGCACCACCCGGTAGCCCACCTCGCGCAACGCCTTGCAGGCCTGGGCACCGGAATAGTCGAATTCGCACGCCTGCCCGATGACGATGGGTCCCGCACCGATGATCAGCACCGTGTTGAGATCTTCGCGGCGCGGCATCAGGCGGCCTGCATCAGGTCTATAAACCGGTCGAACAACGGACCGATGTCGTGTGGTCCCGGACTGGCTTCAGGATGACCCTGAAATCCGAACGCCGGCTTTTCGCGGTGGCGCAGGCCCTGCAGCGAGCCGTCGAATAGCGAGCGGTGGGTGGCCTGCAGATGGTCCGGCAAAGAGCCTTCGTCTACCGCGAATCCGTGGTTCTGGCTGGTGATGTAAACCTGTCGCGTCGCCAGATCCAGCACCGGGTGGTTGGCACCGTGATGGCCGAATTTCATTTTGCGGGTCATCCCCCCGGCCGCCAGCCCCAGCAGCTGAAACCCCAGACAGATGCCGAACAGCGGCACGCCCGCGTCAAGCAGGCGCCGGATCGCGGCAATGGCGTAGTCGCAAGGCTCGGGGTCGCCGGGGCCGTTGGACAGAAACACGCCATGCGGGCGCAGCGCCAGTACCTCGTCGGCCGGGGTGGTGGCTGGCACCACCGTAACGGCACAGTCGCGATCCACCAGCATGCGCAGAATGTTGCGCTTGACTCCGAAATCGTAGGCTACGACCCGCCACCGGCCACCGGATCCGGCGGCATAACCCGATTCGGGCTGCCAGGTACCGCCCCGCCAGGTGTAGCTCTCAGCGGTGGAAACCTCCGCCGCCAGGTCCATCCCCGCCATACCGGGAAACTGAGCCGCCAGGGCAAGCGCCTTTTGGGCTGACGCCTCCGGGCCGCTGACGATGGCAGCGCCAAGCGCTCCGGCGTCGCGCAGTCGGCGGGTCAACATGCGGGTATCCACCTCGGCAATGGCGCAACAGCCGTGCGCGGAGAGATAGGCATCCAGCGTCTGCGCGCTGCGCCAGCTGCTGGTGCGCGGCGGCAGATCCCGGATCACCAGACCGGCACAATGCACGGCAGCGGACTCCTGGTCCTCGGTGTTGCATCCGGTGTTGCCGATGTGGGGGTAGGTCAGCGTGACGATCTGCCGCCGGTAGGAGGGATCGGTGACAATCTCCTGGTAGCCGGTCATGGCAGTATTGAATACCAGTTCACCGACGGATTCGCCGGACGCGCCAAGAGCGATGCCCTCGACGATAGTGCCGTCGGCGAGGGCCAGAAACGCGGACTGGGTCAAACGCTGCCTGCGGAAAGTGAAACTGGATTAACGGCGCCGGAACAACCGGTTGGCGCGACCGGCCCGTCCCATGCGAGGCGGTCTCGTACAAAAAAGCGGGCTCCCGTCCGGGGGCCCGCTTCGAGGTCTTGAATCGATGGAGATCCTGTCCATCGACGGGTTATTGTACCCGTCCGCCGCCGCCCGGTCCACGGGTGAGGTCGCGCGTCAGGTCTCTTTCAGCCCGAGTACGTCCTGCATATCGTAGAGGCCCGGCGGCCGGCCGGCGATCCAACGCGCCGCACGCATGGCGCCACGGGCGAACGTCATGCGGCTGGAAGCGCGGTGGCTGATCTCGATGCGCTCCCCGGGTCCGGCGAACAGCACCGTGTGGTCACCAACGATGTCGCCGCCACGCACGGTGGCGAACCCGATGGTGTCGTCGGACCGCGCGCCGGTAATACCTTCCCGGCCGTATACGGCGTGCGTCTCGAGCGAAAGCCCGCGCTCCTCGGCGACAATTTCTCCGAGCCGCAGTGCCGTGCCGGAGGGCGCATCCACCTTGTGCCGATGATGCGCCTCGATGATTTCCACGTCGTATCCCTCGCCCAGGGCCCGGGTCGCCTGGCGCAACAGCGCGAAACAGAGATTCACACCGATACTCATGTTCGGCGCCAGAACCACGGGGATGGTGTCACCACAGCAGCCCACCGCGTCCTTTTGCTCCGGGGACAGACCGGTGGTGCCGATGACCAGGGCGCGCCCCAGCGTCGCACAGAGCTGTGCGTGGGCAACCGTTGCCTGCGGCGAGGTGAACTCCACCAGCACGTCGAAAGCCAGCTTTGCGATGTCGTCCGCCTTTGATACCGGCACATCCACCGCCCCGAGACCCGCCTGGATTCCGGCATCCTGGCCGATCTGGGGATGGTCCGGCCGCTCAAAGGCAGCGCCCAGGAGACATCCCGGCTCCGCCTGGCAGGCTTCGATCAGCGTGCGGCCCATGCGGCCAGCGGCACCGGTGATCGCTACGGAAACAGCAGGGTCAGAGGCCATCGAAAAAACGCTTCACCTTGTCGAACCAGGAAGATTCCCTGGGGCTGTGATGCTCGCCGAGTGAGTCACCCAGCTGGCGCAGCAGATCTTTCTGATCTTCGTTCAGATTAACCGGAGTTTCCACCGTCACCCGGCACAACAGGTCCCCCACACCGCCACCGCGCACCGACGGCATCCCCTTGCCGCGCAGACGAAACACTCTGCCGCTTTGGGTTTCCGCAGGTACCGTGAGGTTGAGCCGACCGCCGAGACTGGGTACCTCCAACTCCCCGCCCAGCGCCGCGGTAACGACGCTGATGGGGACTTCCGTGTGCAGATTAACGCCGT
>JAYZWP010000129.1:0-4653 GCA_036142245.1 Pseudomonadota bacterium
TCTGCTCCTCGCTGCCGAAGCGCAGCAACACCGGCCCCAGCATCACCACGCCGAACGGGATCACCCGCGGGCAGCCGGCGGCGAACGCCTCCTCCTCGAAGATGTACTGCTGCGCCGGAGACCACTCGGCACCGCCGTACGCTTTCGGCCAGTTGGGCGCCATCCAGCCCTTGCGATACAGCGCCTCCTGCCAGAGCTGGAAATCCGCCTTGCCGGGAGGCACGCCCGCCAGCAGCCTGTCACGCAGCCGCTGTGGCACCTCGGCGGCGATGAAGGCACGCACCTCCTCGCGGAACGCTTCCTCTTCGGGTGAAAAACTGAGGTCCATACCCCCTCCTGTGATTACTCGAGACCCAACAACACGTGGACAGCATCGTGCGCATCGCGCGGCTCCCCGCACTGCGCGCCAGCGGCGCGCTGGCTACTGCGCAGCAAGCCGCTGCGCCTTGTCGCGCAGTACGAACGTCTGAATCTTGCCGCTCGCGGTGCGCGGCATCTGCGCGACCACCTCCACCCGCTCCGGCCAGAAGTGCCGCGCCATGCCGGCGGCCTCCAGGTGGGCGCGCAGCGCAGCGAGATCGAACTGCGCCCCCGGTTTCACCGTGACGAATGCGCATCCGCGCTCGCCGAGCCGCGCATCCGGCATCGCCACCACAGCGGCGTCCACGACGGCCGGGTGGCGGTAGAGTTCCTCCTCCACCTCCGCTACCGGCACATTCTCGCCGCCGCGGATGATGATGTCCTTGCTGCGTCCGCAGATACGGATGTAGCCATCCTCGTCCATGCGGGCCAGATCCCCGGTGTCAAACCACCCCTCGGCGTCGGTGCCGTACAGTTCCGGCTTTTTCAGATACCCCACACATTGCGTCATGCCGCGCGCCTGCAGCGCCCCCTCGACCCCCGGTGGCTGCGGCACACCCGCAGCGTCCACCACCCGCACCTCGGTGCCGGTGAACGGCCTGCCGTCCGTGCCAACAATCTTGTCCATCGGGTCGCCGGGCCGCGCGGCGGTGACCACGCCGATTTCCGTCATACCCCAGCCGGCGATGGCGGCGATGCCAAGATTCTCGGTCACCGACTCCAGCAGAATCTGTGGTATTGGCGCTCCGCCGCACATGAACATGCGGAAGGTGCCGTCGTGATGCTCGCGTGCCAGGGGCGAACCGTTCAGGTCGGCCAGAAAAGGGGTCGATGCCATGGTGAAAGTCACCCCCTCCCGGGCGAGTACCGGCCAGGCGGCATCAGCGTTCCAGATGTCCTGCATCACCAGCCGGGTGCCCAGCATGAGCGGCATCACCATGCCGTACATGAAGCCGGTCTGGTGAGCCAGCGGCGAAGCCATGTAGCAGACATCGTCCGGGGTGATGCCCAGCGCCTCGACGTAGGCATCCACACCGCACAGCAGCGTGTTGGAGGTGTGCATCACCCCTTTCGGTTCACCGGTGGTGCCGGAGGTGTACATGAGCTGAATCACCCGGTTGGGGTCGGCAGGGCGCTGCGCGCTCAGGTCCTCGATTTGCGCCGGCTCGACCGGGCAGAACAGCCGGGATGCGTCAGTTTCCCCGCCGCCATCCACCACCAGCAGATGCTCCAGCGCGGGCAGGCCGGCCCGCAGATCCGCCACCATGGCGGGATAATCGAAGCCGCGAAACCGGCGCGGAACCACCAGCACCTTGGCGTCACAGAAGCGCAGCATGAAGGCGAGTTCCCGCTGCCGGAATATCGGCATGAGGGGGTTGCTCACCGCGCCGATGCGCACACACGCCAGGTGCAAGGCGATGAATTCCCACCAGTTCGGCAACTGAAACGCCACCACGTCGCCGACATCCACGCCCATTTGAACCAGTGCCACGGCGGCCTCATCGGACCGCGCTTTCAACTCACCATAAGTGAGTACTTCCCGGCTATCCCGCTCGCTGTTGTAGGTCACCACGGCCACGGCGTCTGGCCGGCCGGCCGCCCAACGATCCAGGCAGTCCGTGATGACACGGTCCCGCCAATACCCCGCGTCGCGCATGGCGGCAACACGTGTGGCGGGCAAAATCGGGTCCAACACGCCGTCTCTCTCCTCTTGTTGACCGGAGCTTCCCGGTCCCTCCAGGGCACCGTACCCGGCCGGTAGGATTTCGGCAAGCCTCGCCGGCCTCGTCAAGCGCTAGACTGGCGAACGCCCCGCCCCAGCGCGGATCATCTCCAGTGAGAACCATGCCGTCACCGCGGATTCACGATCTCAAAGAGCGTATCGATGCCCTCCAGCGGGAGCTTGAGGAGGCCATCACCGACTGGCGGCGTGAAATCGGGCTATCCCTGACCGAAGGGCAGTTGCGGCTCAACGCGGAACTGAAAGCGGCCCAGCGCCGCCTGCGCCGCCGCCTGCTGCCCTACGTACTCAAGGCGCAACCGCGTCACCTGTTCACTGCGCCGATCATTTACAGCCTGATGCTGCCTTTCGCATTGCTCGACGCCATGCTCTGGTTCTACCAACAGACCTGTTTCCGCGCCTACCGTATCCCGCTGGTGAAGCGCGGCGACTACCTGGTCTTCGACCGCCACCGCTTGCCCTATCTGAACGCGGTGGAGAAACTCAACTGCCTCTACTGCGCCTACGCGAACGGTCTGATCGGCTACGTACGCGAGATCGCCGCGCGTACCGAGCAGTACTGGTGTCCCATCAAGCACGCACGCAGCCGTGCCTCCGAACATGAGCGTTTCGTGAAGTTCACCGAGTACGGCGATGCCGATGGCTACCGGCGTGAACTGCCGCTGCTCCGGCGCGACCTGCGCAGACGCACCGTCCAGCCCGGCGACACGCCGCAACCCAAGGAGTAACCCACGATATGGACCTCGGACTTGCCAACCAGTCGGTGCTGGTCACCGGCGGTGCCTCCAACATCGGGCGCGCCATCGCCCTCACTCTGGTCCGCGAAGGGGCCAGAGTCACCATCGCGGATCTCGACGAAACTCAGGCGAACCGGGTTGCCGCCCTGGCAGCGGAACAGGGCGGCGGCGCCGCTCAGGCGGTCAGGACCGATGTCACGGATCTCGCTTCCGTGGAAGCGGCTTTCGCCGCCGCGCGTGCGGCGTACGGGCCGGTCCGGGTGCTGGTCAATGCCGTGGGGTGGGATCAGCTCATGTTCTTCGTGGACACCACACCGGAATTTTGGCGGCGTGTCATCGACATCAATTACGTCGGCGTGCTCAATTGCACCCGCACCGCCCTGGCCGACATGCTGGACTCCGGTGGCGGCGCCATCGTTTCGATCAGTTCCGATGCCAGCCGCCAGGGCGAGCCGCGGGAGGCGGTCTACGGCGGCGTGAAGGCGGCGATCAACAGCTTCATGAAAACCATCGCCAAGGAGAATGGCCGGTTCGGCGTACGCTGTAACGTGGTCTGCCCCGGCGTCACCCTGCCCCCGGAAGATGAAGAGGTGAGCCCCAACAGCATGTGGGCGGACCGCGAAGCGATGTTCACCCGGGACCAGCTCGAAAAGGTCGCCAAGGCGATGCCGCTGAAAAAGATCGGTACACCCCAGGACATCGCCAACGCGGTCGCCTTTCTCGCCTCCGACGTGGCGGCCGGGCATATCACCGGACAGGTACTCTCGGTCAGCGGCGGGTATTCGATGGCCGGCTGAGAAGTTGCCGTCGGAGGTCCCGCGTAGAATTTCGTCAGGCCCGCGTCCACCCCGAGGAAATTGCCACCGTGCCAGAAGCGAATCGCCCGCAACGCATCATGGTCCCCATCGACGTCGCCCATCCGCGTCCCTACGCGCTGCGCTACGCCCGCATGATCGCCCGGCTCAGCGGCGCAGACATCGTCGTCGCCTTTTCCTCCGAGGAGCCGGGACACAGCGAAGGCGCCGGATTCGCCGAAGAATCCGAGGAGGAGATGAAGCGCCGTTTCGACCGGGAACTGGCTCCATTCATCCGCGAACATCTGGAGTGCGAAGCGCTACCCGAATCGGTGCTGGGCATCGGCGAACCCGGGGACGTCCTCATTCGTCTGGCCCGGGAATGTGAGATCGATCTGATCGTCATGTCGCCGCACCGGCGTAATGCCGTTTCCCGGCGGCTGGTGCCCGGCGTGGCGGCCAAGCTGATTCACGAGGCACCCTGCGCCGTCCTGTGCGTGCCGCCGGACAAGGTTCAATGAACGAAACAGGCCAATAACCCCGAAACCCGATCCAACCGCCAGGGGGCCCGGAGAGGCCGTCGGCGCAACACGGAGGAGAACCGTATGGAGAACGACTTCCGCGTCGATGGCCGGGTGGCCATCATCACCGCCGGTGCCGCCGGCATCGGCCGGGCGATCACCGAACGCTGGACCGCCCTGGGCGGCAGCACCATGATCGTGGATTGGGACGAAGGCGCCGCCGAAGCGCTGCGCGATCAGGTCGCCGCGGCAGGTAGCCAGGCCGATTTTCTCGCGCTGGATATCAAGGACCCCGAGGCGGTGGCCACCATCGTGCCGCGCACCGTGGAACGCTTCGGAACCCTGCACGCCCTGTTCAACGTGGCGGGGACCAACATTTTCCACACCGTCGAGGAGTCCAGCGAGGCGGACTGGGAACTGATTCTCGACACCAACGTGCGCTCGGTGGAACGCTGTTCCAAACCCGCCATCCCGATGATGCGGGCTGGCGGTGGCGGCGC
>JAYZWP010000130.1:0-7562 GCA_036142245.1 Pseudomonadota bacterium
CGATGCGTCCTTTGCTCAAGTCGTAGGGTGTCATCTGCACCGTGACTTCATCCCCGGTAAGGATGCGAATGTAGTTCTTGCGCATTTTGCCGGAGATATGGGCGGTGATGACATGCCCGTTTTCCAGCTCCACGCGAAACATGGTATTGGGCAGGGTTTCGACCACCTTGCCCTGCATTTCGATGCCCTCTTCCTTGGTCATAAGTCGGGTTCTGTCGAACCGGCCTCCTGAGATTGCTTGGCCCGTCAGGCCCCGGGAAAGGCGGCGATTCTAAGGGAGTGGTGAGGCAGGCAGCAACACCGCTGCGGCACCGTTACGTGGAGGTGGAGAGCCGAGCCGAACTCTCGAGGGGTCGCCAGGCACCGTCGATGTAAGCGTGCAGGGGGTGAAACTGGTCCTTGTAGCTCATTTTGTCGCACTCCTTGATCCAGTATCCCAAATATAGCCACTCCAGACCGAGGCGGCGGCACTCCTCGATCAGGGTCAGCACGCCGAAAACCCCCAGGCTGCGTTTCGGTAGCGTCGGTTCGTAGTAGGTGTAGACCGCCGACAGCCCTTGCGGCAACTGGTCCACCACGCAGACCGAGACCAGTTTGTCGTCCAGCCGGGCTTCGAGCAGGTAGGTGTTGATAAAGCGGCTGCGCAGAAAAGCGAGCTGGTCAGCGGCTTCAGGGGCGCTGGTTTTCTCGTCATGACGGTGCTGCTGATAGCGATGGTACAGTGCCTTGTGTTCCGGCCCGAAGTGCGTCTTGGCCTTAGTGATCTCGATATCCTGATTGGCCCGCGCGGCGCGGCGCTGTGCGCGGTTTGGCACGAACTCGTCGACCGGGATTCGCACCGGCACGCAGGCAGTGCAGGAGCGGCAGTGTGGCCGATAGACATTGTCCCCGCTGCGGCGAAACCCGTAGTCGATCAAGCGGCCGTAGGTGTCGCTGTCCACCACTTTGTTCGGATCGGCGAACAGCATCACCGCTTCACGGTCCGGCAGGTAGCTGCAGGACTGCGGCTCCGTGGAAAAAAAGAACAGCCGGCCGGAACGGGTGTTAAAGATCATCATCCAGAGTCCATCTCCCGGGGGTGCGCGACTGGGACGTGGCACAACTCAGCAATCTTAAGAATTGCGGGCGATCGATGTCTACGGCCCCCATGTTCTTCAGATGATCCGAGGAGACCTGGCAATCCACCAGGTCAAAGCCCCAGCGTTCCAGCTGTCGGCACAGCGTCACCAGTGCGATTTTGGAGGCATCGGTTTCCCGGTGGAACATGGACTCACCGAAGAAGACGCCACCGAAGGCAACGCCGTACAGACCCCCGACCAGATCCGCGTTCCGGTACACCTCGATCGAGTGGGCGTAACCGCGCCGGTGCAGCTCACAGTAGGCCTGCTTGATCAGGTCGGTGATCCAGGTCTCCCGGACATAACTGCGCGGCTGTGCGCAGGCGTCGATCACGGCTTGAAAAGAGTCATCGGCCCTGACCTGGAAATGTCCTGCGGAGAATTTCTTTCGCAAACTTCGGGAGACCTTCACTTCCCGGGGGAACAGCACGCAGCGCGGATCCGGCGACCACCACAGGATCGCCTCATCGTCGTTGAACCAGGGGAAAATGCCCCGGGAGTAGGCATCCAAAAGTGTGGCCGGTTGCAGATCGCCGCCAAGTGCCAGCAATCCGTTCGGTTCCTCCAGCGCATGTTCAGGGGCCGGGAGATGATCCGCCATCATGCCGTCCGCCAGCCAGACGAAAGTGCTCCTGGCCGGCCGGGAGCTAGTCCGTGGTGCGGCGAAACGGGGCATGTTCATCAAGAACGTTCATGTACTGGGCCACATGGGTGCGCTCTTCGGCAAGGAACTGAGCCACCGCATCGGCGAACTGGGGATGGGCCAGCCAGTGGGCGGACCAGGTGGTGGTGGGTACCAGACCCCGGCTGAGCTTGTGCTCCCCCTGGGCACCCGCCTCGAAACGGTCGATCCCGGTGCGGATGCAATACTCGATGGGAGCGTAGTAACAGCACTCGAAATGCAGGCTGTCCAGTTCCTGCTCGCATCCCCAATAGCGTCCGTAGAGGCAGTCGTCGCCACGAAAATAGAGCGCGGCGGCGACCATGGCCTGACCGCGGTGGGCGACCAGCAGCTGCACCCGCTCCCCGAGAGTGCGCCCGATGCGGTGGAAGAATGCTTCGGTCAGGTAAGGAGAGCCGCCCCGCTTGTAGGCAGTGGACAGGTAAAACCGGTAGAACCTGCTCCAGGTATCCGCATCCACGTGGGGTCCCGGGATCATCTCGGTGCGGATTCCGGCCTCCACGACGTGGCGTCTTTCCCGTTTCACGTTCTTCCGCTTTTTGGAGGCGAACTCGGCGAGAAAGGCGTCGAAATCGCGGTACCCGGCGTTGTGCCAATGGAACTGACATCCCGTGCGCACCATCCAGTTCTTCGCTTCGAGACGGCGGGTCTCCGCTTCGGTGGCGAACAGCCAGTGGATCGATGAGAGCCGGTGCTCGGCCGCGAAGTCACGCGTGGCGTCCGCAAGCCGGATCAACGTGTCGTCGGTGTTGTGATCGGCGTGCAGCAGCAGCCGCGACCCGGTAACCGGGCTGAAGGGAGCCGCGGCGACGAGTTTCGGGTAATAGCGCAGGCCGCTGCGTTGGTAGGCGTTTGCCCAGGCCCAATCGAACACGTACTCGCCATATGAGTGGTATTTGAGATAAGTCGGTGCCAGGGCGAGGAGAGGTGCATCCGGGTCACTAGACTGGGTCACGCCGATCAGGGCCGGGTCCCAGCCGCTGTCGCCGCCGGTGCAACCGGTCTCGAACAGAGCGACGTGAAACTCGCGCAACATGAATGGGTTGCCGCCGGTACTCAGCGACGCCCACTGCCGGTCGTCAATGTGCGCCGGGTTGTCGTATTCCAGCCTGTTCACGGTCAACGGAATCGGTGGTTATGGTCGGGGTAATGGTCAGGGTGTCGTTCAGTCGCATAGAATTGCGTCGATCATCACCGCGGCACGACTGGAACCCTGAGGGGACGTTCCAGAAAAAATTCCAGCCGCAACGGTTATCTTCGTTCAGAAGCCGAGCAGATCGCTACCCCCGGCGGTTGCCGGTTGCGCCTCGGGGCGCCGAATTGGGGTGGTTTGCCGTATGGCCGACAGCATTCTGTTAGCGTTGGCTCAGATCAACTGCGTGGTCGGTGACATCACCGGCAACGCGGATCGGATACTCGAGCTGGCGCGCCGGGCGAAGGATGAGTTCGCCGCCGGGATCATCGTGTTTCCGGAACTCACGCTCACCGGCTACCCGCCGGAGGACCTGTTGCTGCGCGACGAGTTCATCGATCGCTGCGAGCGGGAGGTTGGCCGTCTGATCGGTGATATGCCCGAAATTCTCGCTGTCGTCGGTCATCCGCGCCGCGCCGACGGGCATCTGTATAACGCGGCCTCTGTCATCGGGCCCAACGGGATTCTTGCCACCTACGACAAGCAGATGCTGCCGAATTACAGCGTCTTCGACGAGAAACGTTACTTCGCGTCGGGTACGGCTCCCTGCGTGTTCGAATACCAGCAGGTCGCGATCGGGCTGACCATCTGCGAGGACGTCTGGGAACCGGAACCGGTGGCACGCTGCGCGGGCGCCGGCGCCAAGCTGGTCATCAATATCAATGCTTCACCGTTCCATGTGGAGAAGCAGCATCAGCGCGAGGAGGTTGTCGCGTTGCGTGCCCGCAACAACGGCGTGCCGGTCGCGTACGTGAACATGGTGGGTGGTCAGGACGAACTGGTATTCGACGGTGTTTCATTCGTGACTGACGCACGGGGTGTGGTGACCCAACGCGGGCCACAGTTCGAGGAGACCTTGACCATCGCTGAATTCCAGCGTGTGGCAGATCGGGTGGAACCGATTCCGGGACAGATCATGCCGCCGCCATCCATCGAGCAGAGCGTTTACGGCGCGCTGGTTACGGGGGTGCGGGACTATGTGAACAAGAACGGCTTTAACGGCGCCATCATCGGCCTGTCCGGCGGGATCGATTCGGCGCTCACGGTCGCTGTTGCTTCGGATGCTCTCGGTCCGGACCGGGTGCGGGCGGTGATGATGCCGTCACCCTATACGTCGGATATGAGTCTGGAGGATGCCCAACTCGAGGCGGAGGCCCTGGGGGTTCAGTACGACGAGATCTCCATCGCGCCGGTCATCAAAGCATTCGAGGAAACACTGGCTCCCTTCTTCGCCGGTTTGCCGCGCGACGCTACCGAGGAGAACATTCAGGCGCGGGCTCGGGGCATCCTGCTGATGGCCCTGTCCAACAAAAGCGGCAGCATCGTCCTGACGACGGGGAACAAGAGCGAGATGGCGGTGGGTTATGCCACTCTCTACGGGGACATGGCGGGCGGATTCGCCGTGATCAAGGATGTGCCCAAACTTTTGGTCTACCGTCTCTGCGAATATCGCAACTCGCTGGGCAATGTAATCCCGCGACGGGTACTGGAGCGCCCGCCGAGCGCGGAGCTGCGACCCGATCAAAAAGACGAGGACAGCTTGCCGCCCTACCGGGTGCTGGACGTCATCATCGAAATGTACGTGGAGCAGGACCGCTCGGCCCAGACGATTGTCGATGCCACGGGGTTCGATGCCGATGAAGTGATGCGGGTGATCGCCATGGTCAATCGTAACGAATACAAGCGGCGGCAGGCGCCACCGGGTGTGCGGATCAGTCACCGTGCTTTCGGCCGGGACCGGCGTTACCCGATCACCTCGGCCTACCGTCAGCAACCGCCTGTGGTGATCACCGAGGGCTGAGGGTAATTTCCCCCGCCTAGCGGAATCGGACTACGTCCTCGAGGTGCCGCCGCGGCGTCAGTTCCGGCAGTTCCGCCGGATAGCCGATGGTCAGAATCGCCACCGGTCGCAAGTGCGGTTCCAGAGACAGCAGATCGCAGACCCGGGCCTCGTCAAAGCTACCCACCCACCCGGAGGCGAGGCCGGCCGCGACCGCCGCGAGTTGAGCGTAGGCCGCGACTATGGTGGCGTCCTGGATACAGAACAGCTCGCTGCCGAGGTCGCCAAAACGTTCCCGGGGACGTTGCTGATCGGCGCTCACCACCAGGCAGGTCGGCGCGGCGGCAATGAACCGGTGTCTTGGGGCGGCTTCCTGGAGCGCCTGTCGCAGAGGTTCGCTGGTGACCACGTCCATCTGATAGCTTTGCAGGTCACCCGCCGAGGGAGCTGACATGGCGGTTTCCAGGATGGCGTGAAGTTTTTCGCGCTCGACCGGCATGTCGGACTGATACCGGCGCACGGAGTGACGATTTCGGACTGTTTCAAAAAAATCCCACATCGCGCTCTCCGGTCAATCAGGAAACCCAGGCGGTAATCCGAACCCTCGGTGCCGTTGCGGTCGACCCGTCGGGCTCGCTCAGTTCACCACCGTGAAGCTCGCCGCGGCTTGTGTCTCGGCGTGTCCAGGATAGTTTGCGCTGAGTATACGCAGGCTGTCCTGTGCCAGTTGCGGCATGCCGAGCAGTCGATAGCTTTTGACCAGCAGGCCGAGCGCCCGCGGAGTTTCCGGTGTGTTGGGGTAGTGTTCCAGAACGTACTTGGCGCGGTTGGTGACCGCAACATAGGCGCCCCGGCGCATGTAGTAATCCGCCACAGCCATTTCGTGGCGTGCCAGCTGGTTACGCAGAAATACCATGCGCTGGCGTGCATCTTCGGCGTAGCGGCTGTCCGGGAACAGGCGCAACAGCACCAGGAAGTCCTCGAACGCCCGGCGCGACGTGACCATCTGACGCTCCGCCAGGTCCTGCGGCAGGAACCGTTCAAAAATGGAGACCTCGCGGCGAAAGTTGACCAGTCCCTTGAGATAGTAGGCGTAGTCGACCGCGGGGTGTAACGGGTAGAGTTTGATGAAGCGGTCCGCCGCCTCCAGCGCCGCATCCGGTTGACCGTTCTGAAAATAGGCGTAACCGAGGTCGAGGCGGGCCTGCTGGGTGTATTTGCCGTAGGGGTAGCGCGCTTCCAGTTTTTCGTAATACTCCACCGCGACGTTCGAGCCGCCGTCGAGCAGCGCGCGTCGACCCTCCCGATAGAGCTGCTCGGCGCTCCAGTCGGCGGTGATGTCATCCGGTCTGGGGTCACCGCAGCCGATCGGCAGCAGAGTGGCGGCGGTGAGCAAGGTGGCAACAACGATTTGCCGCAAACGAGGAAAATGGGTCACGATCTGTCCGTACGGAATATGGGAGCGCCGCCCAGCCACTGGCGTGGCGCCGAGGCTTTGCCAGCGGTGAGCGAGCGCGTCGAAATATATCAAATACCGGCCGAATTCAGCGGGCAGCGGCTCGACGCCGCGCTGGCGAAACTGGTACCGGATTACTCCCGCGCCCGGCTTCAGGAGATGATCCGTGCCGGGAACGTCACTGTGGACGGAGTGGCGCGCACGCCTCGGCTGCGTCTGCGGGGCGGCGAACAAGTTACCCTGCGGCCCGTGCCCGTCCTGCCGGGAGGCGGCGAGTGCCGGCCTCAGGACCTGCCCGTCGAGGTGCTGTTCGAGGATGAGCATTGCCTGGTAGTCAATAAGGCGGTTGGGATGCTGGTTCATCCGGGGGCCGGGAATCCGGACGGCACGCTGCAGAACGCCCTGCTCAACCGGATTCCGGAACTTGCGCGGGTGCCGCGGTTCGGCATCGTGCATCGTCTGGACAAGGACACGAGCGGCTGTCTGATGGTGGCACGGTCGGAACTGGCGCACCGGATGCTGACCGGGCAGATAGCCGCCCGTACCATCCACCGGGAATATGTCGCCATCGCCCACGGGCAGATCATCTCTGGCGGCAGCGTGGATCAGCCGCTTGGCCGTCACCCGCGGGACCGCAAGAAGTTCGCGGTGGTGCCGGGTGGCCGACCGGCAGTGACCCATTACCGAATAGCAGCTCGTTATCGGCGGCACACCGCGCTGCGGGTAACCCTGGAGACCGGGAGAACCCACCAGATCCGGGTCCACATGACGCACCTGGGCCATCCTTTGATCGGCGATCCCCTCTATCAGGGCAGGCCGCGCCCGCCGGCCGATTGCCATCCTGAGCTGCGTGATGCGCTGCAACGGTTTCGCCGTCAGGCACTGCACGCCGAGCGGATTCATTTCATGCACCCCGTGGGGGGTGATCGCATCGAAGTGTCCGCGCCCCAGCCGGACGATCTGGTCACCCTCCAGGAGCTGCTGAAACGCGATGCTACCCCCTGACGCGGTTCCGCTGCTGATTCCGGACTGGCCGCTGCCGCCGGGCGTGCGTTGTTGTGTCACTACCCGCCATGGTAGGGGCAGTGACGGCCCTTACGCCGGCTTCAACCTGGCGACCCATGTTGGTGACGACGCGTCGGCCGTTGCCGTGAACCGGCGGACTCTCGCCGCCACCTTAGGACTGTCCGGCGAGCCGTTATGGCTGCATCAGGTCCACGGTGCCAGCGTCGTCGACGCGTGTCGGGTGTCGCGCGACGAGGTGCCGGTGGCCGACGGGGCCGTGGCATTCGCGCCGGGTGCCGTTTGTGTCGTACTGACGGCGGATTGTGTGC
>JAYZWP010000131.1:0-7960 GCA_036142245.1 Pseudomonadota bacterium
ACGGCAATCCTGGAAGCCCTGGTCGAGGGAAACAATCCGGACTGGAACCAGGGCCAGCCGGTGAAGCTTTCCCTGACCATCGAGGAGAATATCCATGCGCTGGTCAAAAGTTTGCGAACCGCGCAGGTGTTGACGCGAAATATCGAGCAAAGCATTGAGCGATCCATGGAGAACCAATGATGATCAATCCGCTCGGGAAACGCCGATGAGGATCGGTATGTGGACAGGAATGGGGCTCGCCGCGCTGCTGGCGAGCGCGTGCAGCCCCACAGTCAAGGTGCAGCCCCCCAGCGAGCCGATTACCATCAACATGAACATCAAGATCGAGCATGAGGTATTGGTACGGGTCGATCGGGAGATCGACGAGCTGCTCACCGAGAACGAGGGGTTGTTCGAATGATCCGGATAGGATGGTGGGGTTCACGGCTCGCGTTGCTGGCTTGTCTGGCGGCGGGCAATGCATGGGCGCTGGACCTGGGCGACGCCAAGTCGCAGGGGGTGGTTGGGGAACGGCGCGACGGCTATGTCGAGGCGCTGAGTCCCGGTGCGAGTGTCGAGGTGCGCGAGCTGGTGACGCAGATCAATGCCGCTCGTAAGAAAGCCTATGCAAAGGCGGCGGCGGATGCCGGGGTGTCGCGTGAGGTGATCGAGGCGCGCATGGCGCAAAAGCTGTTCCAGCGTGCCGATCCCGGGGAGTTCGTGCAGGACAGTCAGGGCACCTGGATTCGTAAGCCGTAGCGGCGGGGCGTCAAGGGTCGCGGTCCAGCCGGGTCACGATCCAAAGGACGATGCCGGTGCTCAGCAGCGTGAGTATCGGGCCGAAGAGCGCGAATATCAGCACGACCGACAGATAGTAGGCGCGCATGCCGAGGGTGAAGTACCGCCCGGCCGCGTGGAGCCACTGTGTCAACCGCTCGCGCTGCGCCGCCGCCTGGTTCGGTTCCGGTACCACGTGGTAGCCGGCGTGCAAAAACAGTCGGATCGACAAAGCGAAACAGAAAAAGGCCACCACGAAGTTTGCGATAAGCAGCAGCAGCTTGGTCAGCCAGACAGTGTGCGACCGCGATCCGACAAAGTTGAACAGATGCCAGATCGCCTGTGGTTCCTGCGCCTGCTCAAGAAGGTTCAGTGTGCCGATCGCCAACAGAATGGCGGTGGAGGCGAGAAAGGTGCTCGCCATGATGGCGTTGCGCAGCGTCTGGACCGCCAGGATCGCGCGGCTGCTGTCGGCGAGAATGAAATCCGCCCAATGGGCGCGGGCGAGCCGGCTCACCCCCGGTACGGTCCGCAGAGGATTGTCCGTCAAAACACGGCGCAGCCGAATGACGTAGACTCCCCAGGCCACGGCCACTACCGCCAGGCTGAACACATCGAGCCAGGCGTTCACCGCAGAGGGTCCCGGTCGACGGAATCGGGTCGGTTATTGCGCGACAACGGTGGGCCGGTTCAGAGAAAAAAAGCGAGGTTCGGCGAATCGATCAGTGGCATGTCGAGCCGCACTTCGCGCCGTGCGAGTTGCAACCCGGCCGCGCTGCTGCGCAGCAGATCCTGCCGGGCGCCACTGAGCAGAAAGGGTTGCGGGTTATTCGCGCGCATCCGGATCAGCAGCACTTGGCTCGATACCGCGAGTCCGTCCGGCGTTTCGCGCGCCAGGATATTGGTGACCAGGTAGCGCAGGAAGCTGGGCACCCGATCGGCATTGGACTGTGGATGCAGGAGCTGTTCGACGCGGATGCACAGGCTGTCGCGCGTTTCATCGAACCAGGCCGGGTCGTCGCCGTAGCGCCGTTCCTCGCCTCGCTTGTCAAACTGCTGCAGCGGTATTCGATAACTGAGGTCCGGTGCCAGCAGTTCGAGCCAGCGGCGGTAGTCGCGGCTGGCGAGCAGTTCCGCCTCGCTGTAGAGAAATTCGCAAACGGCGCGATACGTCGAATCGTCGACCGGCCGGCCGATTCCCCGGGGCGCCTCGGCGTTCGCGCCAGCGGCGGGGCTCATCGCTCCGCCGCCAGCCAGCGCCGCCACTCCACCAGATACTCAAACTCGGTGCACTCGGTGAACATGTTGCGGCAGGTTTTTCCCGGCCCGGGAAAATCATCCCACATGTCGTCGCGCCAGCCGCGCACCGCCTGAAAGTTCAGGTCCAGGCTGCGGCCGATCGGACCACGAATGGCGCGGGAGGTGGAGGCCCAGGCTTCGGCGTCGTCCTGGTCGAAGGTGCCGCCGGCGGAGAAGGAGCGCAATCCCGCCCTCAGGGTTTCCGCCTTCCAGTCGTGCGGCGCCTCGCGCTCCACCAGGTACCAGTTCCAGACCTCTGTGCGGGTGGCGCTGAGCGGCTGCCAGAGCCGCAACGTGAGGAAATTGACCGGCGGCGCGTCCGGGTCGAAGCGCACCGGTGCCTGCACCAGGGAGAGGTTCGGAAACAGCGTGGCCACGCCGGTCATCATGCGGCCGAGAAGGCCGTATTGAATGTCGTTCAGGCTCTCGCGGTAAAGCTTCACCAGGTCGGGGTGAAAGCCGATGAAGTCGAGCCGCTCACCCGGCGTCAGGTTCAGCAGAATGGCGCTGCCGTTGCCGAGGATGACGTCCGGACTCTCCCCCATGATCGCCGCCATGAACTGCTCGGCCGATTCTCCTACCGCCATCTGGCTGATGGGGCCGTGCAGCATGGGCGCATGGGGGCCGTCGCCGCAGAAATTGATCGGGCCGATTTTCCAGTTGTGTTCGAACACCCAGCGCTGCGGTGGCCCCTGCACCTCCATGCCGCCCGGCGTACGGGCGAAGAACATGTCGAAGTACCAGCGCGCGGTATCGTCGAGCGTCGCCTGCAGGGGCGGGGCGTCCGGATTCCAGGTGGCGAAGATGAGTCCCGCGTAGGTGGCGATCTTCGCCACCGGGTGCAGGCCGAGTCGTTCGAAGGGGACCGCGCCGCGGTAGAACTCCTTCGGGTGAAAGGCGGTCTGAAACCGGCCGTCGGTGCCGAAGGTCCAGCCGTGGTAGGGGCAGACGAAGGATTTCACCTGGCCAAGATCCGCCTGGCAGATCATCACGCCGCGGTGGGGACAGCTGTTGTGAAAAACCCGCACTTCCCCGGCATGGTCGCGCACCAGAATCACCGGGTCGACCCCCATCGTGCGGGTGACATAATCGCCGGGAGCGGGGATTTCGCTCTCCAGGCCGACGAACACCCAGGTGCGCGTGAAAATGCGCTCCAGCTCCAGGTCGAACACCCCTGCGTCGACGTACAGCCGGCGGCTCGCCAATCCCTGCTCGACATTCACCAGGGCCGCGGCTTCGGCGGCGTTTACGATTTCCGGCGCGGACATCTGCCTTCCTCCTGAGCGCGATGACGGGCGGCAGCTTACGGTAATCAAATGCCACGTGGTAGGGTTCGCGATCGGCCGCCGGGCGGTTTCGGCGCGCACCGATCGATAACCGACAAAGAGGGGAAATCCATGGCTTATCAGGATCTGCGGCAGTACGTTGCCAAGCTGAGCAGTGCCGGGCAGTTGCTGGAAATCGACGAGCAGGTCGACCCGGAATGGGAGATCGGCACCATCTGTTACAAGGTGTTGAATGAGAACGGTCCGGCCATTCTGTTCAACGACGTCAAGGACTACCCCTATCCGGTCCTGGCCAACATGGTCTCCACCATGGAGCGGTGCGCTCTGGCCATGGAGGTGCCACAGGACGACCTGGTGGAGTCCTACATCGAAAAAACCGCCAGTGCCGAAGGGCCCGACCTGCCGGTGGTGGAGCGTGACCAGGCGCCCTGCAAAGCGGTGACCGTGCCGAACGCGCAGCTCGCATTCGAAGGACTGGTGCCGCCTATCGTCTCCAATCCGGGTGACGGCGGCGCCTACCTGAATTTCGGGCTCATTTTTACCAAGGATCCGGAAACCGGAATCCAGAACATGGGGATCTATCGTCTGCAGTTGCGCGACAACCTGCAGACCGGTTTCTGGTGCAGCCCGACCTCCCACGCCGGCATGATCCGCGGCAAGTACGAGGCGCTGAAGAAAGACATGGAGGTGGCGATCTGCGTTGGCGCTGACCCGGTGCTCTATCTGGCTTCGCAGGTGCCGGGCGTCGACCTGTCCGTGGACGAATTGAAACTGGCGGCCAATATGCGTGGCGAGCCTTTCGAACTGGTCAAGGCGGATACCGTCGACCTGATGATCCCTGCCAACTGCGAATTCGTCTTCGAGGGGCGCGTGCTGGCGGGTCGCCGCGAGGAGGAAGGGCCCTACGGAGAGTACCCCGGCTATTACGGGCCGGTGGGCGAGCAGCCGGTGCTGCAGGTCGAACACGCCACCCGCAAGGCGGACCCGATGTTTGTCTATACCTACCTCGGGTTACCGCCCACCGACACCCACGCTCTGGGTCAGCTCGGCGGCGAAGCCGGGTTTCTGCACAAGCTGCGCACCGACGTCGCGCCCACGGTGAAGTCGGTCTATTGTCCGCCGGACATGCACACCGTCGTCGTTTCCCTGAAGAAGACCTATGAGGAGCAGGCCAAGCACGTCATCTATTCGCTCTGGACCTCGCGATTGGTGAAGACGGTCATCGTCGTGGACGACGACGTCGATCCGCGCAATCTGGATCTGGTCTCCTGGGCGGTGGCCAACCGCTGCCAACCTTCCCGGGACATGATGGTGGCGGACGGGTTCTGCACCATCGGCCCCTCCCCGGACAAGTATGGTGATGGTATTGCCAACAAGATCGGTATCGACGCCACGGAACCGCTGTCCGGCTTCCCTGCGCTGGTACGTCCCACACCGGACATGCTGGAGAAAGTTAACCGCCGCTGGGGCGACCTGACCGCTTCCAAGACACCGCGGCTGCGCGCCCGCGGCTAACTGCGTTCTTGCCCCGGCCGCCTTTTGGCGCGGCCGGGGCCGCCAGCCTGCGCTCACCGTCTGCTCCACCGAGGGACCGGAGTTTTGCCATGAGCACCCCCTATCCCAATCTGTTGGCCCCGCTGGACCTCGGCTTTGTGACCCTGGCGAACCGGGTGCTGATGGGTTCCATGCACACCCTGCTGGAGGACATGCCCGACGGCTTCGGCCGCATGGCCGCCTTTTTCGCGGAGCGTGCCCGCGGTCAGGCAGGGCTGATGGTGACCGGCGGATTCTCGCCGAACCGGGATGGCCGGCTGGCGGAGGAGGCCAGCGTTTTCGACCGCGAATCCCAGGTGTCCGGCCACCGGCTGGTGACCGGGGCGGTGCACGACGCGGGTGGCCGCATCCTGCTGCAGATCCTGCACGGCGGGCGCTACGCCCGGCATGCGGGGATGGTGGCTCCGTCGCCGATCCGCTCCCGCATCATGAAGTTCACCCCCCGGGAGATGACCGGGGAGGATATCGAGCGCACCATCGACGATTACGCCCGCTGCGCCGAGCTGGCGCGTACCGCGGGTTACGATGGTGTCGAGATCATGGGTTCGGAAGGGTATCTCATTACCCAGTTCCTGACCCCGCGCACCAACCAGCGGGGGGACGACTGGGGCGGGGCGCTGACGAACCGGCTACGTTTCCCGCTGGAGATCGTGCGCCGCACCCGGCAGCGGGTCGGCGAGGAGTTCATCCTGATGTTCCGCCTGTCGGTGCTGGACCTGGTGGAGGAAGGCAACGTCTGGGAGGAGACCGTCACCATCGCCCGGGCGCTGGAGCAGGCCGGGGTGACACTGTTCAACACCGGTATCGGCTGGCACGAGGCGACGATCCCGACCATCGCCCATATGGTGCCGCGCGGGGCCTGGACCTGGACCGCGCAACGGCTGAAGGCGTCGGTCTCGATTCCGGTGATCGCTACCAACCGCATCAACGATCCGGCGCAGGCGGAACGGATTCTTGCGGCCGGTGACGCGGATATGGTGTCCCTGGCGCGACCGTTTCTGGCGGACCCGGCGTTCGTGCGCAAGGCCGCGGAAAACCGCGCCGACGAAATCAACACCTGCATCGCCTGTAACCAGGCCTGCCTGGATGTGATCTTCCGTGACCAGCTCTGCTCCTGCATGGTCAACCCGCGCGCCTGCCGGGAGACCGAAATGCCGATCGTCGCGACCAGCCGCGTCAAGCGGATCGCGGTCGTGGGCGGTGGCCCGGCGGGACTCGCCTGCGCGGCGACCGCGGCGCAGCGCGGCCATGCTGTTACGCTGTTCGAGGTGGCCGACCGTCTCGGTGGGCAGTTCAACCTGGCGCGGGTGATCCCGGGCAAGGCGGACTATGGCGAAACCATCCGTTACTTCGGCCGGCAATTGGCTTTGCATGGCGTTTCGGTGCATCTCAACCGCCGTGCTGAAGCCAACCAGCTCGACCGGTTCGACGAGGTGGTCATCGCTTGCGGAGTGACTCCCCGCGTACCGGCCATCGAGGGAATCGATCACCCCAGTGTTGTCTCTTATGCGGACCTGCTGTCGGACAAGGTTCGGGTGGGGCCTCGGGTCGCCATCATCGGTGCCGGTGGCATTGGACTGGATGTTGCTGAGTACCTGGCGCACGAGCATCCCGGGACCCCGGAGCAGGAACTGGAAGATCCCGATATCGGGGGGTTTCTCGATGCCTGGGGTGTGGATCGGCAGGTTGCCGCGCCCGGTGGCCTTGTCGGCAAGGGCAACATGGCCGCGGCACGCACCATTACCCTGTGTCAGCGGGGCGAGGGGCTGCCCGGCCGCGGGGTCGGCATCACCACGGTCTGGGTCCATCGACTCGCCCTGGCCAAGCGGGGGATAGAGATACTCTCAGGCGTTGATTACCGGTTGATTGACGACGCGGGTCTGCATCTCAATGTCGGTGACGAGGCGCGGACCCTGACTGTTGACAATGTGGTGCTGTGCGCCGGTCAGGAGCCCGCCCGCGAGCTGCACCATGCGCTGCGCAGCAAGGGTCAGAGCGTGCATCTCATCGGCGGCGCGAAGTTGGCCGATGGCCTCAACGCCGTGCGGGCCATTGCCGAAGGGACCGAACTCGCCTTGACGTTATGAACTGGTCTTAGCCTTCCGCCGACTGTTGCAGGGCTTTCAGGTCAGAGATGATCTCCTCGGAGTGGCGCGCGGTGTCGACTTGCAGGTAGCGTTTCGCGACGCGGCCCTGCGGATCGATGAGAAAGGTGTAACGCTTGGCGAATTTCGCCACCAGCAGGTTGGTGATCGCCCCGTAGGCCTCCGCGACCTGGGCCTCCTCATCGGCGAGCAGGGGGAAGGGGAGAGAGTGTTTCCCTGCGAACTCGGCGTGTGAGGCGACACTGTCGACGCTGCATCCGATCACCTGAGCGCCAAGCTGCTGCAAGCGGAAAATATCGTCGCGGAAATTGCACGCCTCCTCGGTGCAGCCCGGCGTGTCGTCCTTGGGATAGAAGTACAGCACCACCCAGGAGCCGCGGTAGTCTGCGAGGCGATGCAGCGTGCCGTTCTGGTCGGGTAGTTCAAAGGGTGGCGCTGGCTCCCCCTCGTTCGGGATGTCGGCGGCCGGAACGCTCATCACAGGAAACAGCAGCGCCAGGAACAGCAGGCGACGAATTTGGGACATGTTTCGTTCTCCGGGAGGGGAATGGTCCGGCCGTGTCATGATACGGCCACCTCTGCCCGCAACCAATCGCTGGACGCTCGCACCTACGCTACGGGGGAATCTTTCATGCGTCTGCAACCGGAGTCCCTCGACAACGCGGCGCTGTATCAACTCGTGATCGGCACGGTGGCGCCCCGCCCGATCGCCTGGGTCAGTACCCGCAGCGCGACCGGTGTCGTCAATCTGGCACCTTATTCCTATTTCACGGTCGCTTCCATGCAACCGTTGAGTCTGTTGTTTTGTCCGCAGCGCCAGCCCGACGGCAGTGCCAAGGACACCCTCAGAAATCTCGATGCGGTGCCGGAGTTTGTTGTTCATATTCCCGATCAGGCCACTCTGGACGCCATGAATGTCTGCTCCTGGCGCTTTCCGCCGGACGTGTCGGAACTGACCGC
>JAYZWP010000132.1:0-3616 GCA_036142245.1 Pseudomonadota bacterium
TGGATCGAAGCAGCGGCGCGCCACAGATGCGAACCTCGGCCATATCGTGGCGCATGACGTAAAGGCTTTCGGCCAGAGCACCCGTATCGACCTCATCCCGTCGGGGCATGGATTGACGCATTGTAGCGAGAGCACCGGCCAATCGCGCGACGCCTGGTCCGCTCGATGCGTGGACCGGTAACGAGTTCGGCGCCAGAAGGTCTGCCTGTTAACTATATATACATGTGTACTCGTTTAGTTCCTCCTGATCCAGTCCGTGACTGCACCATCTCTGCCCGTGGTGTCTCGTCGGTCGGTATCCGATCGGCTGGAATCGGCCTGGACACACGCTGATCCGGCTTATATGCTTACCCGTACGTGAATGCGATACGATATGCATAGCTAAACGAACGTTTGGTTTTTTGTAAGAACTATTGACGCATCTGCGAAACCGCCCTAACATAGGCGCCGTTCGCAGCGACAGTGGTATTGCCTCTGATATCAGAGCAGGTATGCGTCGTCGAGTTAACGTGATGCGGATCTCCAAGCCTGAATCCATCCCGACTCGGGAGCTTTGCAGAACGTAACAGTAGTTAAATCTCAATCGGCGAGAATTTTTTGCGGCCTGAAGCATAGGGAATTGCATTTTCGTCGGCGGAATGCCGGCGATTAGGCCAGGGAATTCCTGATGGTGACCCCAGCAGAACCGGGATCAGATAGGCCGGGTCATCTTGAAAACGCGGCGGCGTTGAGTCGGCTGGACCTGCAACGGTCGCGCCGAGACGCCGGCCGAGGATATCGTCTCCTCCTCCCTCCTCTCCACAGAGGAGCTAGATGCCGGGGGCCGCAAGGCTCCCGGCTTTTTTTTTTGGTTTTCTAACCCCAAGCCGCTCGTCGAACGCTTCAGCGTTCGCGATCAACAGCGGCAAGCATGCGGTCCAGGTGGTTGGCGAAAGCGCGGCGCTCCGTCTGGCTCAGCGGCGGGGGGCCCCCGGTGTCGATACCACTGGCTCGCAAACTGTCCATGAAGTCCCGCATGTTCAAACGCGGCCGGATGTTTTCCCTGGTATAGAGTTCACCGCGCGGACTGAGGGCGTGACAGCCCCCCTCTATCACCTGCGCGGCCAAAGGGATATCACTGGTAACGACGAGATCACCCGCCTGTGCGCAGCGGACGATCTCATCGTCCGCGACATCGAATCCGGCTCCGACACGGCGCACCTGGACGAAGCGCGACTTCGGCACGGTCAAAGGTTGGTTAGCCACCAGGACAGTCACTACCCCGACTCTTTGCGCCGCACGGTACAAAATCTCCTTGATCACCCGGGGACAGGCGTCAGCGTCCACCCAAATAGTCATCGTCATATCATCGGCAACGGGTAACGCACCGCAAGATCACGCCGGGAAGCGGGATACTATTTCGACGGCAGGAGGGCAGACGGTTCAACGACCGCGCGACTCGACGTCGTGGTTCAACCGGCTCACCATGGAGTGTGCGCTTATCAGCATGTTCTCCAGCAGCTTAATCTTCAGGCGGGGATGAGTTTCACTCAGCGTGTCGAATTTTTCCCGCGACAAGACGAAACAATCGACCGGCTGGTCGGCTTGCACATCCGCGGAGCGCGGACCGCCCCGAACGATGGCCAACTCGCCGAACGCCATGCCGCCGGACAGTGTGGAAAGACGTTTGACCCGTCCTTTACCGGCCGGCATTACGACGCTCACCTCGCCGCTCATCAGCAGGAAAACCTCTTCCGCATGATCCCCCATACGAACAATCATCTCGCCGCGACTGTAACGTCGCCGCAGCAGCATGCCCTCCAAATGAACAAGCTCGTCTGCGTCAAGGCCGGCGCATAATTCGTGCTGGTGCAGTTCGGTGATGGCGGGAGAAAACCAACTGCCGAGATGCCAGGCAACCAGTTGCGTCTCGCACCACTCCAGCGCCGCGTCAGCATCAGCGAATTTGATCAGAGGCAGCGGCTTGTCGGCCAGGAAGTTCTGCTCTTCGAGCGCCCGCCACACCGGGCCATTGGCACCGCCGGTCACCAGCACGAGATGACGCTCACCGTCATGGAGGCGGCGCAACAATTCGAGGAGAAACTGCACGGCCGGCGCTGCCACGTGACTGACCCGGGTCAGATCCAGTACCGCGACATCCAGATCCGCACTGACCTGCAGCACCGATCGGACCACCGCCTCGATGGCGGGAATCAGAAAGTCTCCTTGCAGTTCATAGACCCGAATCCGGTGACCGTGGTCGTCGAGCACGGCTATTTCCTGATCCGCCCGCCGCCGCTTTGATCGCGCCGTGGCCAGCGTGAATTGAGCCCGGATCGCCGACTTCGACGAACGCGCCACGCGCAGAAAATGGAGCTGCAAATCCCGGGACAGATCCTCACACACCCGCACCCCCCGGACGCTGTTGCCCAGGGCATCGAGCCGGGGAGAAAAAACCCCGATCCCGATCTGACCCGGCAACACCACCAGCACCCCACCCGCGACGCCGCTCTTGGCAGGCATGCCGACGGCGTAGACCCACTGCCCGGCGTAGTCGTACATTCCGCAGGTCGTCATCACGCTCAGTATGTCTTCCACATAGTCGGCGCGAATGGCCCGCTCACCCGTCAACGGATTCGTGCCGCCGTTCGCCAGAGTTGCCGCCATCACGGAGAGGTCGCGACAAGTCACCGACACCGAACACTGCCGGAAATACAGGTCGAGGATCGGCTCCGGGTCCGACTCCAGGATGTTGAAATTCCGCAGCAGGTGACCAATTGCCCGGTTGCGATGTCCGGTAGTCCGCTCGGATTCGTACACCGCGCTGTCCAGTGACAAGGATCGGCCCGCATACAGAGAATAGATTGCAAGCAGCCGTTCCTCGCGATCCTGCTGCGAATAGCCGGCGATAAACGAAGTGGCCGCAATGGCGCCCGCGTTGATCATCGGGTTCAACGGCCTACCGGTCCCCGGCGCGAGACTGATGGAATTGAACGCCTCGCCGCTGGGTTCCACGCCCACCTTGGCCATCACCGCCGGGCGGCCGCAGTCCTCAAGGGCGATGCCGTAAGTCAGCGGTTTGGAGATGGACTGAATAGTGAAAGGCTGCCGGGAATCGCCTACCTCATACACGGTCCCGTCGATGGTAGCCAGGCTGATCCCGAACCAGTCGGGGTCGGCGTTGGCCAGTTCGGGAATATAGGTGGCTACCGTACCTTCATCACAGAACCGGTACTTATCGTAAAGACCATGAAGATAAGACTCGAACGGAGACTGCATGAATACCATTCCGACGTACTTGCTGTTTCTCTTTATGCGTGGATCGGGCACCGAAATACCGGCCACGACTCCCCTTGTGCTGCGCCCGTGACGGAACGTCTGCAGCGTTGCTGCGCACTACGCTGAACCGCTTCAGGGCAAAGCTGCATCGCTGTGGTGCAGGCAGCACCCGACGATACCGGAGACAGACCGCCACCGGTGAGAACAGTACGCGCCAACGCAACAGAGCCGCACCGCTGACCGGCTGGAAACTGATCTCACGCCGCGGTATTGGTTGCCAGCACGGACCCGTCACCGGAAGCTCACGGCGTCCGCTATTGAAGTAGCATAGACCATGCCGGTCTGGAGAAAGATTAGG
>JAYZWP010000133.1:0-2757 GCA_036142245.1 Pseudomonadota bacterium
GAGTACCGTGTCGCGCGCCCATTCGTAGTCGGTGCGGTCGCAGATGACGAATTTCACCTGATCGTGGGACGCGAGATGCTCGAGATTGGCGAGCCGATTGCGTGACGATTCGCCGGAACCCGGCGTCTTCAGGTCCATTACTTTCACCACTCGGGGGTCGACGGCGGAGACATCCCGCTCGCCCGACGTCTCCAAGGAGACCTGATAGCCTTGGTCGCATAGCAGGCGCAACAGGGTGACAGACTCCGGCTGCGCCAGCGGCTCACCACCGGTTACGGTTACGTGCCTGGTTTCCAGGGCACGCACTGTGTCGAGTATCCCCTGCAGGGTGTAACGCTCACCGCCGTGAAATGCGTAGGCGGTGTCGCAATAGCGGCAGCGCAGCGGACATCCGGTAAGACGAACAAATACGGTAGGCAAACCCACTGTCAGCCCTTCTCCCTGGAGGGAACGAAAGATTTCCGTGATCTTCAGGGTTGGGCTCGGTGCAACCTCTTGCCGGGAAGAGAACTCGGTAGTATCAACCGGACGCAGCACGCTGTGGCCTGTCCGGGTCAGTGTCCGGCCTGCTTCATGCGATCCAACCGCTGCTGGGCGAGCTGCGCGGCGGAACTGCCGGGCCATTCGGCGACTACTCTCTCCAACGATTGCCTGGCCTGGGCCCATTGACCGGTTGCGTCCTGCAGAAAACCGATTTTCACCAGGGCATCCGACCGTTTCGAACTTTCGGGGTACTGTTCCAACACCTTGTTGAATTCGACCAACGCCGTTTCAGACTGCCCCATGACGTAATAGCACTCGGCGATCCAGTATTGGGCATTACCAGCGTAACCGCTGTCCGGATAGTCGGCAAGAAACTGGTTCAGTGCGGCAATGGCCTCGGTGTACTGGCGCTGCCGAACCAGGTCGAAACCCCTTTCATAAGCGGTGCGCGCCCCGGCGGACCCTGACCCCGCACCGGCGCTAGGGGCCGTCGTTGACTGGTTGGCCCCCGCCCGCGCAGGAGCGCGAGGTTCGGTAACGACGGCCTGACCGGCGCGCTCAGCCGAGCCGGTGTCAGCCGTGCCGGCAGCAGCCTGCTCGAGTCGTCCGATCCGGTTGTCCAGATCGAGATAGAGATCGCGTTGCCGCCGCTGCAGATTCTCCAGCGTGTTGCGCTGTTCTTCGACCATACCGCGCAACTCACGCAGTTCGGTTCTGATCTCCTGCAACCCGGCGGTAAGCTCCACCAGGTTGCGTCCCGACGCCTGCTCTTCGAGAGCCCGAAGCCGCTCGTCAAAAGTTCCTGTTACAGGCGCCGCGCTGACGGCGGCCGAAGCCACCGTCAGCGTCAAGCCACCAATAAACTGTCGCCCGCCCGGAATCACCGAACCGTATAAACCACGACGGCGCGGCGATTCTGCGACCAGCAACTTTCCATGTGACACGTGGCCACCGGCTGTTCTTCACCGTAGCTCACGGTTTCGATCTGGCCGGCCCGCGCTCCGGCGGCCATCAACAGTTCCCGCACCGCGTTCGCCCGGCGTTCGCCCAACCCCAGGTTGTACTCCCGCGTGCCGCGCTCGTCGCAGTGACCTTCCAGGCGCACCCGGGCGCCGCTATTCGACGCCAAGTAGGCACCATGGGCGGTGATGATATCGCGGTACTGGGGTTGCACATCGTACCGATCGAACTCGAAGTACACGACCTTGTTCGACAAGGGGCTCTGCGGGTCATCCAGCGGATGACCGGAAAAGCCGGAACCGGTTGCCACACCGGAGGTCGGGGAATCCACGTAGCCGGAACCACTGTCGTAGCCACCGTCCTCCTTTACGGAGCCGGACTTGCCACCGCAACCCGCGAGGCCCAACGCCACAGCCAGAACCACAACGCGATAACAGTTCTTCATGGGAATAACTCCAGAGGAAGTTCAATTGAGGAAAGGTGACCAGGCAGGTTCGCGGACGCGGACCTGCTCCACGGCAAGCTGTTGCCGAATCCGACCATCCACCGATACGGTTGCCAGCATCTCCCGGCCGGATTGGGTCGTAGTATAGATTATGGATTTACCATTCGGTGCGAAACTTGGTGACTCATCAAGGCGCCCATCGGTGAGCACCCGATGTTTGCCGGAGGCGAGTTCCAGGACCGCGATGTGATAACCACGATCCGATCGCGTCACAAAGGTTACGGACCCGCCATCGGGGGAGAAACTGGCCCGGGCGTTATAGTTGCCGGCGTCGAAAGTGATCCGGCGGGGTGTTCCTCCGCTGGTTGGCACCTGATATATCTGAGGCCCCCCGGACCGGTCCGAAGTGAACAGCAGGCTGCGTCCATCCGGAGCCCAAGCCGCCTCAGTGTCAATGGCGTAGTGGTTGGTGATTCGGTGCAAGCCGCCGGTCGCACGCTCGTAAATGTAGATTTCCGGGTCGCCATCCTTGGAAAGCGTCACGGCCAGGCGCTGACCGTCCGGAGACCACGCCGGAGCACCGTTGATCCCCGGAAACCCGACGACTCGCTCACGCCGCCCGGTCGCCAGCTCCTGGATGTAGATGCCGGGTCTGCCATTTTCAAAAGACACATAGGCCAGTTCGCTGCCATCCGGTGACCACGCCGGGGAGATGATCGGTTCCTGGGCCGATAAAACGCCTAGGGGATTCTGGCCGTCAGCGTCCGCCACTTGCAGTTCATAGGTGCCCTCGGCATCGGTAATGTAGGCGATACGGGTACTGAACACGCCGCGATACCCCATCAACGCTTCGAATATCTGATCGGCAA
>JAYZWP010000134.1:0-3151 GCA_036142245.1 Pseudomonadota bacterium
AACCGCGCGGCACCCGCGCGATAATCCGCCACCTTCAGGTGGTGCGCCATGGCGGAGGGTTTCTTGACCAGGTCGGTGAAGCCGATACGGTCCCGAGTCAGGATCAGCGTCATCGCCTCGACGCCGGGCGTGACCGGGGCCGACAGCAGACCGCTCTGGTTCAGGGCGGCCCAGAAGCGGTTACGCGGGTTGGCGAAGTAATAACCGGCCGCCACCGCCGGCAGCGAGGGGTTGATACCGATCGACAGCAGCCGCAGCTCGGTGTCGATATAGTCGGGCAGGGTTTGCATGCGGGTGCGGGCAATTCGCTGGACAAGGTGCTGGCGCGCCCGAAGGCTGCCTCGCGTCGCGCCGAACGGCAAGGGGTGTCAGACAGATTCATTGATCATCGGATATCCCGGTCTCCTGCCCGAAGCAGAATCCGCGTGTCCCCACGGTCGTCCTGAGGCGCCTGGGAGGGGTCGCGAAGGTTTTGTGGTTGCGGCGGACCGCTCCCACGAGGCCGGCGCCTCATCGCTCCGCTGCGGCGCCTGTGGCCTGAAGGTCCCGTTCCTGGCCGCGATACCGGACGGCGACGCGGGCTACAATTACCGATGTCCCGCGGCGGTGCGCCGGCATCGCCCCCATTTTCCGCGGTTAGGCAAGCACACTCCCGATGGATGGCACTGTGAGTTACGAGGTCAAGGATTTCCAGCAGCAAGTGATCGAGGCAAGTCGCAACAAGCCGGTGCTGGTGGATTTCTGGGCCGATTGGTGCGGCCCCTGCAAGACCCTTGGCCCGGTACTTGAAAAGCTGGCCGGCGAGACCGACGCCTGGGATTTCGTGAAGGTCGATGTGGATGCGAACCGGGAACTGGCCGGCGGTTACCAGATTCGCAGCATCCCGGCGGTGAAGCTGTTCGTCGATGGTGTTGTGGTGGAGGAGTTCGCCGGGGCGCTGCCGGAGGGTCAGATCCGCGACTGGCTCGATCGCGCGTTACCCAGCGAGGCGGACGTCCTGGTGAGCCAGGCGGCCGGTCTGGCGGACGCGGGGGACGACGCAGCGGCCCGGGCGCTGCTGGAGAAGACCCTCGCCACGACGCCGGACCATGCCGGGGCACGGCTTGCCCTGGCCCGGCAGGTGCTCAGCGAAGATCCCGCCCGCGCGGCGGAACTGGTGGCACCCATTGGACTGGGGTCGCCCCTTTTCCAGTCCGCCGAGAACATCCGGGTAACGGCGCAGGCCCTGGCGAGCGCCGCCACCGCGCCGGAAAGCCCCGCCAGGGCGGACTACCTGCGCGCGGTTGAAGCGCTAGGCAAGGGGGCACTGCACGACGCGGTTTCCTATCTCATCGATGCGGTGGCTTGTGACAAAGCCTATCTGGACGAGGCAGCGCGCAAACTCTGTGTGGCGTTGTTCGACCAACTCGACGATCCCGAGCAGGTGCGGCAGTACCGGCGCCGCCTGCAGTCGGCGCTGAATTGACCATGACCATGGCGCGCCTCTTTCTCTCCCTGGGGGCTCTCCTGGCGGGGTTGGCGGTGGTCACCGGCGCCTTTGCGGCGCATGGGCTGCGCGGCAGGGTGGAGGAGCGTCTGCTCGACGTTTTTCAGACCGGCGCGCAATATCACTTCTACCACGCCCTGGGGCTCTGCCTGGTGGGGCTCGCCGCCGGCCAGTTCGGTGCCAACCGCCTGCTGGGGGTGAGCGGCTGGCTGATGATCGTGGGTATCGTCCTGTTTTCCGGCAGTCTCTACCTGCTGGCGATTACCGGCGTCCGATGGCTGGGCGCCATCACGCCGCTGGGCGGCACCGCTTTCATTGGCGCCTGGTTCTGTCTGGCGGTGGTGGCCTGGCGCGCCCTTTGAGTGCGACGCTACCTCCGCTGCCCGGGAAAATCATCAGCGGCGGCCAGACCGGAGTCGATCGCGCGGCTCTCGACGCGGCCATGGATCTCGGTGTTTCCGCAGGCGGCTGGTGCCCGGCCGGACGCCGCGCCGAGGACGGACCGATCGCGCTGCGTTATCCGTTGACCGAAACCGAGGAAGCCGATTATGCGGTGCGCACCGCCCGCAACGTGGAGATGGCGGACGCGACGCTGATCATCACCAACGGCCGCCTGTCCGGAGGCACCGAACTGACGCTGCAATGCGCGCTGCAAGCCGCGAAACCCTGTCTCGTCGTGGATCTGCGGGAACCGCTGGACTACGCCGACCAGGTGTGTCGCTGGATTGCTTCTCTGCAGATTAATATCCTGAACGTCGCCGGTCCCCGGGAGAGCAGCCAGCCCGGGGTCTATTCCCTCGCGCGGGATCTGCTGCGCGACATTCTGCGCCGTCGGCTGGCTTCCGCCTGCGGCGGTGACTGATTCGCCGGGCGGTCAATGCAGTGTCGGCGGTGTCTCGTCGCCGAACAGGGCCCGCGCCTCCGGTTCACCGTACTCATAGCGTTGGTTGCAGTATTCGCACGTCACCTCGATCCGTCCTTCGCTGTCCAGGATGTCCATCACCTCGGCCTCGCCCAGGCCGCGCAGCATGTTGCCGACACGCTGCGCGCTGCATTGACATCCGAAGCGCAACGGCGCCGCCTGTTGGACCCGCACCCGCTCCTGATGGAACAGCCGTAGCAGCAGGGTTTGGGGGTCGGTGCTGAGCAGCTCCGGCGCGGTGAGCGTCGCGGCCAGATGTACCACCCGGTTCCACGCGTCGTCGTCGCTGTCGACGCCGCCCGGCAGGCGCTGCAGCAGCAACCCCGCGGCGCGATCCCGGTCCGCCGCCAGCCAGAGCCGGGTGGCGAGCTGTTCGGAGCGCTCGAAGTAGTGTTCCAGTGCCCCGCCGATGCTGCCCGCTTCCAGGGAGACGACCCCCTGGTAACGCTGCTCGGGTTCCCGGCCTTCGGTGGTGACCAGCAGCTGGCCGTTTCCGACCATATCCGCCAGGGAGCCCTCGACCAGTGGCTCGCGCCAGCGTACCAGGCCCCGCATGGTGCCATTGCGGGAGCACTCGCCGGTCGCCAGGTGTACCGCGCCGTCGCCGCGAATCTCCATGATCAACCGTCCCTCGTTCTTGATACTTGCCGCGAGCAGGGCCGCCGCCGCCATCAACTCGCCCAGCAGGTTCGCCAGTGCCAACGGATAGTGGTGGCGTGCCAGGGTCTCGCGCCAGGTGTCGT
>JAYZWP010000135.1:0-7614 GCA_036142245.1 Pseudomonadota bacterium
TGACCATGACCGATCGCATGCTGGAGGCCGGTTACGAGCAGATGGCGGAGCGGTTTCTCGCCTTGACCCCCATGGCCCGCACCCAGACCCCCGGGGATATCCCGGGGACGGTGGCCTATCTCGCCAGCGACGATGCGGCCTACGTGACCGCGCAGGTGCTCAGCGTCGACGGCGGTCGCAGCATGCACTGACGGACAGCGGCGGCGGTGCGGGCTGCCTGCACCCGCACCGCCGTTCCGCTCAGATGCCCAGCGCTTTGGCGATGGTTTCGCCGAGACTGGCCGGGGAGCGCGCCGTGTGCACGCCCGCCCTTTCCATGGCGTTGAACTTTTCTTCGGCGGTGCCCTGGCCGCCGGCGATGATGGCGCCGGCGTGACCCATGCGCTTGCCCTTCGGGGCGGTGGCGCCGGCGATGAAACCGACCACCGGCTTGGTCACCTCGGAAGCGATGAACTCCGCTGCCTCCTCTTCCGCGGTGCCGCCGATCTCACCGACCATCAGGATGGCGTCGGTCTGCTCATCCGCCTGGAACAGCGCCAGGGCGTCGATGAAGCTGGTACCGGGAATCGGGTCGCCGCCGATGCCGATGCAGGTGGACTGCCCGACTCCGATGGCGGTGGTCTGCGCCACGGCCTCGTAGGTGAGGGTGCCGGAGCGGCTGACGATCCCCACCCGGCCGGGTTGGTGGATATCACCCGGCATGATGCCGATCTTGCACTCTCCGGGGGTGATGACGCCGGGACAGTTGGGGCCGATGAGGCGCGAACCGGACTGGTCCACCACGGTTTTCACCCGCAGCATGTCGATCACCGGAATTCCCTCGGTGATGCAGACAATGAGCGGGATGCCGGCATCCACCGCCTCCAGGATGGAATCCTTGCAGAAAGGTGCCGGCACATAGATCACGCTGGCGTCGGCGCCGGTGGCGTCCACCGCTTCGCGCACCGTATCGAAAATCGGCAGGCCGAGATGTTCTCCGCCCCCTTTTCCGGGCGTGACTCCGCCCACCATCCGGGTGCCGTAGGCGATCGCCTGCTCCGAGTGGAAAGTGCCCTGTCTGCCGGTAAACCCCTGGCAGAGCACCTTCGTGGATTTGTCGATCAGGACACTCATGCCGCTTCTCCTACCGCCTTGACGATTTTCTCCGCGGCGTCGGTCAGCCCCTCCGCGGAAATGAGATTCAGGCCGCTTGCGGCCAGTTTCTTTGCCGCCAGTTCGGCGTTGTTGCCGGCGAGGCGTACCACCACCGGAACGGTGACGCCCACCTCCTGAACCGCCGCGATCACCCCGTCGGCGATCAGGTCGCAGCGTACGATGCCGCCGAAGATGTTGACGAGCACCCCCTGCACCTTCTCGTCGGAGAGGATCAGCTTGAAAGCTTCGGTGACCCGTTCCTTGGTGGCGCCACCGCCGACATCCAGGAAGTTGGCCGGATTGCCTCCATGCAGCTTGATGATGTCCATGGTGGCCATCGCCAGTCCGGCGCCATTCACCATGCAGCCGATGCTGCCGTCCAGGGCCACGTAGTTCAGCTCATGCTCGACGGCGCGGTTTTCCTTCTCGTCCTCCTGCGACGGATCGCGCATGGCGAGCAGCGCAGCCTGGCGGTACAGGGCGTTGTCATCGACGTTGATCTTGTCATCCAGGCAGACCAGGTCGCCCTCGCCGGTCACCACCAGCGGATTCACTTCCAGCAGCGAGAGGTCCGATGCCTCGAACATACGCGCCAATCCGCTGATGAGTTTGGTGAACTGCTTGACCTGATCGCCGCTCAGACCCAGACCGAAAGCCAGCTCCCGTGCCTGATAGGGCTGCAGACCGACGGTCGGATTGACGGTGGCGCGCAGGATTTTTTCCGGAGTCTCGGCGGCAACCTTCTCGATCTCGACGCCGCCTTCGGTTGAGGCCATGAACACGAGCCGCTGCGACGCCCGGTCGATGACCGCGCCGAGGTACAACTCCCTGGCGATATCGCTGACCTCCTCGATCAGGACCGTGTTGACCGGTTGGCCCTCCGCGTCGGTCTGATACGTCACCAGACGGGAGCCGAGCATCGCCCCTGCCGCCTGTTCCACGGCGTCCAGCGAGTCGACCAGCTTGACGCCGCCGGCCTTGCCGCGGCCGCCGGCATGAACCTGGGCTTTGACGACCCAGCGCGAGCCCGGGACCTCCTGCGCGGCGGCGCGCGCCTCCTGCCGGGTCTTGGCAACCTTTCCGGACGGAACGGCGATGCCGTACTCCGCGAAAACCTGTTTGGCCTGATATTCGTGCAGATTCATGATGTGCCTGCCTGGTTACTCCCTGATTTTGATGAATGGGTTGCCCACCGCGCCGCCCTGGCGCAGGCGTGGACGCGGTTCGACGTCAGACGTGCAGCGCGCGTCCGTCCGTGGCCAGTGCCGCCTCGTGCAGCGCCTCCGACAGGGTCGGGTGCGCGTGCACGATCCGGGCGATATCCTCGGCCGAGGCGTGAAAGGCCATGGCCACCACCGCCTCGCCGATCATCTCCGAGGCATAGGGGCCGACCAGATGTACGCCCAACACCCGGTCCGTGGCGGCATCCGTGAGAACTTTCGCGAAACCGGCGCTCTCCTCCATGGCGCGCGCGCGGCCGTTGGCGGCGTACGGGAACTTGCCCGAGCGATAGTCGGTGCCGGCGGCCTGCAGCGACTGCTCGGTGGCACCGACCCAGGCGATCTCCGGCCAGGTATAGATGACCCACGGCACCAAGTCGTAATCGACATGACCGGCCCGCCCGGCGATCAGCTCCGCCACGGCGACACCATCTTCCGACGCTTTGTGCGCCAGCATCGGCCCGGCGATGACGTCACCGATAGCATATACGCCCGCCGCGCCGGTGCGAAACCGGGCGTCAACCGCGATGCGCCCCTTCTCGTCGGTCCCGATGCCGGCAGCGTCCAGGTCCAGACCATCGGTGCAGGCGCGCCGCCCCACCGCCACGATCAGCTTGTCCACCCGTAACGACTGCGCGCCGTTGGCGTCATCGTAATGGACTTCGACGCCAGAATCATCGGTCTCGGTGCCGGTGACCCTGGCGTTCAGACGGATGTCGAGTCCCTGTTCCTGAAACGCCCTGGCGGCGGCGCGGGCCACCTCCCGGTCGGCGGTGGCAAGAAATTCAGGCAGTGCCTCCAGGATCACCACTTCAGACCCGAGCCGGCGCCAGACGCTGCCGAGTTCCAGTCCGATCACCCCGGCCCCGATGATGCCGAGCCGCTCGGGTACCGCCGTGAAATCGAGGGCACCCGATGAGTCGACGATCTGGGTGCCGTCCACCGGGGCGGCCGGGATCGTTACCGGCACGGAGCCGGTGGCGATGATCACGTGATCCGCCTGCACCTGCTGTTCGCCGCCGCTGCCGGGACGTACGATGACGCCGCCGTCCACGAGTCGCGCGCTGCCCTGCAACCAGTCGACGCCGTGCTTGCGGAACAGCCCGGCGATGCCGCCGGTGAACTGTTTCACGATGGCGTCCTTGCGGGAGACCATCGCCGGCACGTCCATGCTGAGCCCGTCCACGGTGATGCCGTGTGCCGGGAATTGATGCAGCGCGCGGTGGTACTGCTCGGAGGAGTCGAGCAGCGCCTTGGACGGAATGCAGCCGACGTTCAGGCAGGTACCGCCGAGTGCCGGCTTGCCGTCCTTGCCGATCCAGCGCTCCACGCAGGCGACCGATAAACCGAGTTGGGCGGCGCGGATGGCGGCGACATAACCCGCCGGTCCGGCACCGATGACCAGGACGTCGTACTGATCCATGGCTCAGACCTGAAGCAGCAGGCGCGCCGGGTCTTCCAGCAACTGCTTGATGGTGACCAGAAAGGTGACCGCTTCGCGGCCGTCGATGATGCGGTGGTCGTAGGACAGGGCGAGATACATCACCGGGCGGATCACCACGTCGCCGTGCAGCGCGACCGGTCGCTCCACGATGTTGTGCATGCCGAGGATCGCGCTCTGGGGCGGATTGAGGATCGGCGTGGACAGCATCGACCCGAAGATGCCGCCGTTGCTGATCGAGAACGTGCCTCCCTGGAGTTCCTCGAGATTGATCTTGTTGTCCTGCGCGCGCTGTCCGAACTCGCCGATGCGCTGCTCGATGGCGGCGAAGGAGAGCTGGTCCGCGTCCCGCAAAATGGGCACCACCAGACCGCGCGGGGAGCTGACCGCCACGCCGATGTCGTAATAGGCGTGGTAGACGATGTCGCTGCCATCGATGGAGGCGTTGACCAGCGGGAAGCGCTTCAACGCCTCGACCGCCGCCTTGATGAAAAAGGACATGAACCCGAGGCGCACACCGTGCTCTTTCTCGAAGGCATCTCGGTAGCGGGCGCGCAGATCCATGACCGGCTGCATGTCCACCTCGTTGAAGGTGGTGAGGATGGCGGCGGTCTGCTGCGCGCTGACCAGACGCTCCGCGATACGCTGGCGGATACGGGTCATCGGCACCCGCTCCTCCAGGCGCGCCGAGGCCCCGGTGGGGGCGGCCCCGGATGAGGCGGCGGGGACGCTCTGTTCGGATGCGCCGCTGTTAGCGGACCGATCCAGGTGGGCAAGGACGTCTCCCTTGGTCAGCCGGCCACCCTTACCGCTGGCGGAGATGTCCGCCGGGTCGAGCCCATGCTCGGTCACCAGGCGGCGCACCGCCGGGCTCAGGGAGTCGTCCGTGGATGAGGGCGCCGACGTCGGTTGCCGGGACTCGGCTTCGGGTGCCGCGGGTTGTTCGTCGCTACCGTCAGATGCCTTGATATCGGTGTCCAGGATGGCGATCACTTCACCCGAGCCGACCGTGGCACCATCCTGCTGGCGCACCTCGCTGAGGACGCCATCCGCTTCAGCGACCACCTCCAGCACCACCTTGTCGGTCTCCACCTCGATCAGAATCTCGTCGCGCTGCACGGCCGCGCCCGGTTGCTTGTTCCAGCTGAGCAGCGTCGCTTCGGTGACCGATTCCGGCAATACCGGCACTTTCACCTCGATCTGCATGGTCCCCCCTTAGATATTGCGTCGTCGCATGTGCCGGCCGGAGGGCCGCTAGCCCTGCGCGACCTGGCGCTGTTCGTTCCAGATGGTCAGGGCATCGTCCACCAGCGCCGCCTGCTCGGCCTTGTGCTTGCGGGCCGACCCCACCGCCGGTGACGCCGAATGCATGCGCCCGGCGTATTTGAGCGTCTGTCCGGGTTGCAGGGACTTCAGCATGTGGTGCTGGCTGTTGTACCAGACCCCCTGGTTCTGCGGCTCCTCCTGACACCAGATCACCTCGTCCGCGCCGGCGTAGCGTCCCAGTACCGCGCTGAGGTCATCCTGGGGGAACGGGTAGAGCTGCTCGATGCGCACCAGCGCCACCTCTTTCAGGTGCCGTTCACGGTGTACCGCCAGCAGATCGAAGTAGACCTTGCCGGCGCACAGCACGACCCGGCGTACCTCATCGGCGTCCACCTGGTTGTCGTCGATGACCGACTGGAACCCGCCGTTGGCCAGATCCTCGAGACTGGAGACGGAGTCCTTGTGCCGCAACAGGCTTTTCGGGCTCATGACGATCAGCGGTTTACGGTAGGGGCGCAGCATCTGGCGGCGCAGCATGTGGAACATCTGCGCTGGCGTGCTGGGGACCACGACCTGCATGTTGTGTTCGGCGCACAGTTGCAGGTAGCGCTCGAGCCGCGCGGAAGAGTGTTCCGGGCCCTGCCCCTCGAAACCGTGCGGCAGCAGCAGCACCATGCCGCACAGACGCTGCCATTTCGACTCGGACGATGACAGAAACTGGTCGATGACGACCTGTGCGCCGTTGGCGAAATCACCAAACTGCGCCTCCCAGATCACCAGGGTTTGCGGGTCCGCGGAACTGTAACCATATTCGAAGGCAAGCACCGCCTCTTCCGAGAGCAGCGAATCGATGACCAGGAACCGGGGCTGGTTCTCGTCGAGATGCTGCAGCGGCACGTAACGCTTGTCTTCCGAGCGCTGGGCCGCCTGGTTGTGCAGGACCGCGTGGCGATGGGCGAAGGTGCCGCGCCCGCTATCCTGTCCCGATATCCGTACCCGGTAACCATCCAACAGCAGCGTCGCATAGGCCATGGTCTCGGCGAACCCCCAGTCGAGAGGTTTCTCGCCCGCCGCCATCGCCTGGCGGTCTTCGAGAATTTTCCTGACCCGCGAATGCAGCTCGAAGTCCTCCGGAACACGCATCAGGCGGTCATTCAGATCCGCCAGGCGCTGCACCGGTACGGCGGTGTCAGCGGCGGCTGTCCACTCCGCTTCCAGGTAGGGGGCCCAATCGATGGCAAGGACCGGTTTCTGGTCGGTGAGGCGACCCAGGGCGACCTTCTGCTGGCCGGCCAGCGCCTCCTGATAATCCTCCATCATGGCGTCCGCCTCGGCCAGTTCGATGTCGCCATCGCGCACCAGGCGATCGGCGTAAATCTGGCGGACCGGCGGGTGTTTCGCGATCTTGCGGTACATGATGGGCTGGGTGATCGCCGGTTCATCCGCTTCGTTGTGGCCGTGCCGACGGTAGCAGACGAGGTCGATCACCACGTCGTTGTTGAACCGGGTGCGGTACTCCAGGGCCAGGCGAGTGGTGTAGATCAGCGCCTCCGGGTCGTCGCCGTTGACATGAAAAATCGGCGCCTGAATCAGTTTGGCGATGTCGGTGCAGTAGAGCGTCGAGCGGGAATCCAGCGGATTGCTGGTGGTGAAACCAATCTGATTGTTGACGACGATATGCACCGTGCCGCCCGTGGCGTAACCCCGCACCTTGCCGAGGTTGAGGGTCTCCATCACGACCCCTTGTCCGGCGAAGGCAGCGTCACCGTGGATCAGCACCGGCAGGACTTCACGGCGCGCCAGGTCATTGCGCCGCTCCTGCCGGGACCGTACCGAGCCTTCCACCACCGGATTGATGATTTCGAGGTGCGAGGGATTGAACGCGAGCGTCAGATGGACGGTGCCGCCCGGGGTGGTGAGGTCGGACGAAAACCCCTGGTGGTATTTCACGTCGCCGGAACCCTGCTGCTCGGCGCTGCCCTCGAACTCCGAGAACAGCTCGGCCGGCTGCTTGCCCAGAATGTTGACCAGAATGTTCAGGCGTCCCCGGTGCGCCATCCCGATCACCACCTCTTTCACCCCCTGACCACCGGCACGGGTGACGAGATCGTCCAGCATGGGCACCAGTCCATCGCCGCCTTCCAGGGAAAACCGTTTCTGGCCGACATACTTGCGATGCAGATACCGCTCCAGTCCTTCGGCCGCGGTGAGTCCCTGCAACAGGTGGCGTTTCTCTTCCAGGGTGAGTCGGGGGGTGGCACGGTTCGGTTCGATGCGCTCGCGCAGCCAGGCGACCTGTTCGGTATCGGAGATGTACTCGTATTCGAACCCGATGCTGCGGCAGTAAGTCTGCTGCAGCGCCGCCAGCACCTCCCGGAGACTCTGGCCGTCGGTGTCCGGGAACACCCCGGGGGGCACCGGGTCGCCCATGTGCTCTTCGGCGAGGCCGAAGTGCTGCGGGTGCAGACTTGGAACCGGCTGCTTGTCGCGCAGGCGGATCGGGTCGATGTCGGCGATCAGGTGGCCGCGCGACCGATATTCGGCGACCAGATC
>JAYZWP010000136.1:0-2664 GCA_036142245.1 Pseudomonadota bacterium
GATCTGGTCCGCATGGGCCATCACGCCGTCGAGATCACCATATTCTTTCAGCCACTTCACCGCGGTTTTCGGACCGACCTTCGGCACGCCCGGGACGTTGTCTACGGTATCGCCGATCAGTGTCAGATAGTCGATGATCAATTCCGGCGGCACGCCGAACTTCTCCTCGACACCCGCCGGGTCGAGCGTCGTGTTGCTCATGGTGTTGACCAGGGTCACGTGTTCGTCAACCAGTTGCGCCAGATCCTTGTCCGCTGTCGAAATGACCGTACTCATCCCGATGATGCTGGCCTGTCGCGCCAGCGTGCCGATCACGTCATCCGCTTCCACTCCAGGGACCGCGATAAGAGGGATGCCCATGGCGCGGATGACTTCGTGGGTCGGCTCGATCTGCGCCGCGAGATCCTCCGGCATTGGCGGGCGGTTCGCCTTGTATTCCGCATACAGGTCATTGCGAAAGGTAGGTCCCTTGGCGTCGAACACCACGGCGAAATGGGTGGTCGGGAACTCACGACGCAACCGGCGCAGCATGTTGATGACGCCGAAGACCACACCGGTCGGCAGACCGTTGCTGGCGGTCAGGGGTGGCAGTGCGTGGTAAGCGCGAAACAGGTAGGAAGAGCCGTCGACGAGGATTAGGCTCGCGTCGGAACTGGCGGCGGACTGCTTGCTGTCAGGCACGGTGATAAGGGCCGGAAAAGGCGCGCCGAGGTGCGGTGCAGGGTGGACAAATTATGCCGGAAGCCGCTGGTGCCGCCCGGTCGCCTGTTGCGGCGGCGGGGTAGAATGATTTGATGACGCCTGCTTCACCTGCCCCGCAGCATCGCACCCGGCGTGTGAATAAGCTGCCACATCGGATATTTGTATTCATGCGTTCACTCGCTGTTTTCGTTCTATTGGTGGTCGGTGCGCCTTTCGCCGCTGCGCAGGAGCCGCCGCCCGAGGTCTCCCTGCAAGAACTGGCGGAACAAGGTGCGGCTGTACCGCCGGTGCCCGATGCCCCGGACACGAAAGCGGGCGTGGCGCCGCCGCCCCTTCCGGAAGAAGAGGCGGAGATTCAGCCCGAAGTGGTGATTCGCAAGCGCGGCAGCAATACCGTGGAGGAGTATCGGATCAACGGACAACTCTACAAGGTCAAGGTGACCCCGCCGCGCGGCGCGCCTTACTTTCTTATGGATACTGACGGGGATGGCCTGATGGATACGCGGCGCAATGACCTCAACGCCGATATGGTCGTTCCACAGTGGGTGCTGTTTCGCTGGTAAACCAAATCCGGTCGACACATGTCGGTTTACACCACGGTCTCAAGGCAGGCCCTGATTGATTTTCTCGCTGACTACGACGTTGGTTCGCTGATCGGCTTCGAAGGGATCAGCGACGGCATCGACAACACGAACTATTTCGTCGACAGCAGTACCGGACGGTTCGTCCTGACTCTTTTTGAACACTACGAAGAGCCGGAACTCGGGTTTTTTCTCGAACTGGTGGCACTCCTCGCCGAGGCGGATCTTCCCTGTGCTCATCCCCTGGCATGCGCGGAAGGGCGCTACCTGCGGCGCTTGAACGGCAAGCCGGCCGCGCTGGTGGCCTGTCTGCCCGGACGGGCCGTCGAGTCGCCCTCCATCGCGCAGTGCGCCGCGGTAGGAGAGTCCTTGGGACGTATCCATCTCGCTGCTCTCGCTCATCCTGGCCGCCATGCCGACAAGTACGGGCCGGATTGGTTCGAGCGAACGGCGCAAGCGGTGTTACCGCAATTGCCGGAGCAGGAGCGCGCCCTGATGACTCAGGAGTTGGATCACAGTCTTCGCCATCGCCATTCGGGTCTGCCGTGCGGAATCATTCACGCGGACCTGTTCAGGGACAACGCCCTGTTCGAAGGGGAGCGGCTGACCGGGGTAATCGATTTCTATACCGCTTGCAACGGGGTGCTGCTCTACGATCTGGCGATTTGCGTCAATGACTGGTGCGTGCTGCCGAACGGTGCACTTCACCTTGCCCGCGGCCGCGCTTTTACCGAGGCCTATCACGCCGTGCGCCCGTTGCAGGAGGTCGAACGCGACGCCTGGCCTGACCTGTTACGAACGGCGGCGCTGCGTTTCTGGCTGTCGCGGCTCCACGACAAGCATTTCCCGCGGGAAGGGGATGTCACCCATGTCAAGGATCCGGACCGCTTCCGGGATATTCTCCGGTTGCGCAGCCGCAATCCCGCCGCGGCGGATACGCTTTGGCCGGTTGACCGCATTCCGTTACGGGAAGCGCGATAAGGAGTTGGCGTGAGTCGGCTCGCGGACTGGATCGACGCCCTGAACGACTGGACCGGGCGGCTGGTGGCGTGGCTTACCCTCGTGATGGCGGTGCTCACGTTTGCGATCGCCGCGCTGCGCTACGGTTTCGATCTCGGCTGGATCGCTCTGCAAGAACTCGTGATTTATCTGCATGTGCTGGTGTTCATGCTCGGCGCTGCTTACACATTGAAACAGGGCGGTCACGTTCGAGTCGACGTGTTTTACAACCGTTTCACGGCGCGAGGGCGGGCGGCGGTGGATTTCGCCGGCACGCTGACGCTGCTGATCCCGGTCTGTCTCTATATTTTCTGGGCAAGCTGGGACTATGTACGTCGTGCCTGGGCCATTCGTGAAGGCTCCCGCGAAGCCGGGGGATTGG
>JAYZWP010000137.1:0-5631 GCA_036142245.1 Pseudomonadota bacterium
CGATCCTGCACCCCGGCAAGGATGTCCAACAACTGATTGGCGGGAATCTTGTCCCGAAGTGACAACTTAGCGCCCTCCCCTGCTTGAAGAACGATCGGGTGCGAAGCGGATACCGTTTTATCGGCACGAATTACCGACACTTTCGATGTTGTATAGCGGCGTCCAAGACGGTTGTGAATCGCGGGCCTGCATCAGTCAACTGCCTCGCCACGGACAGCTACTGGTGCCGGTGAGAGGGTAAGCCGGAACCGAAATGCCGGGGGCATTTCGCAGTCCGGCGAACGCCCGGCCAGGGATGGCCGGGCTGGGGCCAGACCAAAGCCGCCAGCGCCTCGCCACGCACGGCTACTGGTGCCGGTGAGAGGACTCGAACCTCCGACCTGCTGATTACGAATCAGCTGCTCTACCAGCTGAGCTACACCGGCATGTTTTGACAAGGCCCGCCGGCCGGGAAGGGTGTGCCGGCGGGCCGCAGATTATACCGATCCTGTCACGCGTTCCGGTCGAGCCGGTACGGCGCGCAGGGCACGCCAGGTTCGCTGCCGGTCACCAGCTCCCGCAGCAGGGTGGCGCTGGCGGCTGCCAGCATCAGGCCGTTACGAAAATGGCCCGCGGAGACGAACAGATTGGGCAGATTCGGATGCACGCCGATGAACGGCACGCCCCCCGGGCTGCCGGGCCGCAGACCTGCCCAGTGGTGCTCCAGGGTCATGGCGGCGATGGCGGGAACCAGTTCCCTGCCGGCCTTGGTCAGATCGATACGGGCGTCGCGGGTGATCTCCTTGTCGAATCCGGTCTGTTCGATGGTACTGCCCACCAGCACCCGGCCGTCACGGCGGGGAATAAGGTATCGCGGCCCTTTGAGCACGATGCGGTCGACGGCGCCCGGCTCGCCGCGAAACAGCAGCATCTGGCCCATCACCGGCGTGATCGGCAGTGAGATACCCAAAGGTTTGAGCAGGTCACCGGTCCAGGCCCCGCCAGCGACAACGTAAAGGTCCGCGCTGTACTCGGCGGTCGGGGTGATCACGGCGGCCAGCTCGCCCGCCGCCTGGCGAAACCCGATGACTTCAGCATCCTGAATGATCTCCCCGCCGAGTGCCTGCACGCTGCCCTGCAGCGCCTTGAGCAGACGCGGGTTACGGACCTGTCCGATTTCCGGCAGGAAGATCCCGCGCTGAAAGGTCCCGGCCAGGGCGGGCTCGCAGCGCCGCAGCGCTTCTCCCTCCAGGATCTCGAGGGGCATCCGCCAGCGCTCGCCCCAGGCGGTCGCTTCGGCGATTTCCTCATCGTCCAGGATCAGCAGGCCGCTTCGCTGCCACTGCGGGTCGATGCCGGATTCGCGCTCCACCCCCGCAATAAATTCCGGGAACAGGTGCTGGCTCCAGCGCGCCAGTTCCAGCAGGGACTCGGGGTAGCGCCAGGGGTGCAGCGGCGAGAGGATGCCGCCGCCGGCCCAGGAGGCTTCGCGGCCCGGCGCGCCGCGCTCCACGAGCGTCACCCGGAGGCCTTCGCGCAACAACTCCCTGGCGGTGGCGAGGCCGATGACCCCGCCCCCGATGACGAGAACCGACCGGCTCACGGTCGGTCGGAAATGGGTGCGGTACCCTGCCTTGCAAACCGCCTCATTCCGGGACGAACCCCTCAGGTTTATCGCCCCCTCCCTCGAACAGGTACTTCCGCATCTCCCCTTCGAGGAACTTGCGCGCCTCCGGGTCGATCAGCGACAAGCGGTATTCATTGATGAGCATGGTCTGGTGGGAAAGCCAGGTCTGCCAGGCTTCCTTCGAAATCTGCTCAAAAATCCGTTTTCCCAGCTCACCGGGATAGGGCTGCCGTTCGAGACCCTCGGCCTCTTTGCCGAGAAATTGGCACTGCACGGTTCGGGACATCAACTACTCCGCGGGATTGAGAATGGGGTCGGGCCGGCTCAGTCGTTCGATGAGGCGCCGCACCGGCGCGGCGAGCCCGACGGCGTCGCTCTGCTTCGGGTTATACCAAAGCCGCGAGTCGGCTTCCATCAGGCCGGTCTGTTCGCACGGGACGCTGCACAACACCGGCTCCGCCAGCAGCCGAAAATGGGTGAACAGATGCTCGAAGGCGGGCAAGAACCGCACCGACGCCGCCGGCGCCCCGCACAGGCTTTCGCACCAGTCCGCAATTTCTTGCGCGGCAGCGGCATGGCGCTCCGGAAAACTCCATAGCCCGCCCCAGATGCCGGTCGGTGGACGCTTCTCCAGCAACAGACTGCCATCGTCGCGGCGGATCACCAGCAGGGTACGACAGCGCGTCGGTTTTGTCGTCTTCGGCTTGCGGTGCGGATAATCGAGCAGATCCCCGTGCGCCGCTCCGGCGCAACCGCCCTGCAAAGGGCACGACGAACAGGCCGGCGCCGCACGGGTGCAGACCGAGGCGCCCAAATCCATGATGGCCTGGGTGTAATCCCTGACCCGCTGGTGTGGCGTGTGGCGCTCGGCGGTTTGCCAGTATTCCCGCGCAACACTGGCGACTCCCGGCCAACCAGCGATCCGGTGGTAGCGTCCCAGAACCCGCTTCACGTTGCCGTCCAGAATGGCGTACCGGTCTCCCCAGGTGAGCGCCAGGACAGCCGCCGCGGTGGAGCGTCCGATTCCGGGCAGGCTCTGCAGAAGATCGAAATCCCGCGGCAGGCGGCCGCCGTGATGCACCACTACCCTGCGCGCCGCCGCGTGCAGGTTTCTTGCCCGGGCGTAGTAACCGAGCCCGCTCCACAAGTGCAGCACCTCGTCCAGGGTAGCGGCCGCCAGCACGTCGAGCGCGGCAAAGCGGGCGACGAAGCGGGTGTAGTACTCGACGACGGTTGCGACCTGGGTCTGTTGCAGCATGATCTCGGAGACCCAGACCCGATAAGGGTCAGCGACCTGCCACGGCAGGTCGTGGCGTCCGTGCTGCTCGAACCAGGCGAGCAGCGGCGCCGCGACTTCGTCGTGGCTACTGCCCAAACAGGCCTCGCAGCAACTCCTTTTTCAGCCGGTCGCTGTCTGAATCACCCTCTTCGTCCTTGAGCTTCTCGCCAAGCTTTTCCTGCAGCTTGGATTTGGCTTCCTCCTTGACCAGCCCGGACAGGTCGGGCATCACTTTGATGTTTTCGAAGGTACCGGTGACCCGCACCGGAATCGGCGTGCCGCGGGTCGACAGACTGCCCTCCTGGGTCCGTTCCATGCGTGCCGCCTCGACGCGATAATCGACCGTCTGTTTTGGCAGATCAACGCTGCCGGCGCCGGTGATCCGCAGCACCTTGTCCGGCTCGTAGCGCTGCTGCTCGATGAGCAGATCGTCGTTACGGGCGACGCCGTCGTTCACCGTCGCCGTGGCCTGAAATATATTGAACCGCGTATCCTGCTCCGGGTCACAGGTCTCGACTTCCTTGCCCTGCAGCTGACGCGCCGCGCCGCGGGCCTGGCAGATCGCCCGATCGACATTGATGCCGCGCAGCAATCCGTCGCTGACGGCGAAACGCAGATCCCCATCCAGAGCCGCCATGAGTTCGTCGGAGGTGGTGCCGCTCGCGGTGAGGTCAGCGGAGACATCGGCAACGCCGGTAACCCGGTCGAATTCCGCGGCATCCTTCAGCAGCGGACCGATCTGCACGCCAGATAGACTGTTTTTGGTGGCGATCCGCACCCGCTCCTGGCGACCGTCAAGGGTCAGGCTGCCATCGAAAGAGCCGTCGTACAGGGAGGCTTTGAGCGGCGCCAAAGTAACCAGCCCTTTGCGTGCCTTCAAAGTGGCACTTACCTCGGCGGCGTTCAGATTCGCCACCTTCAGTTTGCCGATGGTCAGCTTGCCGTCCGCATCGACAACGGCGACTCCACCCACCGCCGCGGCCACATTCACCGGCGCCGCCTCCTGCTCGGGCTCGGCGGCCTGCGCGGTGTCGGCGGTCAGGTAACGATCGATATCGATGGCGTCGACCTGGATATCGAAACTCACCGTCGGCGCCGCAAAGTTCACGACTCCTGCGGTGCCCGTCATCCGGGTATCGTCCAGCGTCACGATCAGGTTCGAAACAGTGGCCTGACTTCCGGTCGCTTTCAGACCGAACGACAGCGCAAGCGACGTAAGGGCGTCGGGATCCGCGGTAGGCGCCGGCTCGATACCCAGATTCGCGACGACCTTCTTGAGATTGAAGGGTGTTACCTGCAACGAGCCTTCCAGGACCGGCTCCGCGGTAAGGCCGGCAACCTGCACCGTACCGTCGAGTTCGACGCCGGCGACCGAGAAACTCATCGGTTCGATGGTGAGCCGATCGGCCGCGAGGTCCGCCATTGCGTCACCATTCAGGCTCAGCCTGACTCCTTCGGGTGGCAGATCCGCGCCCCGCACCTGCACGGTCAGATCCAATTTCCGGGCCGCCGCGGTCCGCAGATTCGGATCGACCTGCAATACGGCATCCAGGTCGACACTGCCCGCCAGGCTCGGCTCGTTCGCTTCGAACTTACCCGCAAAAGCCAGATCAACCGGATCGCCCGAAGCGATCGCCCCCGCCGTCAGAGTGAGATCGGTGACGGAGGCCTCAAGACCGGATCGCGCGTCCCGGTAGGTGACCGCGCCACTACTCACCTCGACGCCGCCCACCGAGAGCGCCGCCAGCCCCATTTCGCCTGCTCCGGCACCCGCGTCGCGACGATCCGCCTCACTTTCCTCACTTTCCTTGGCTGCCTCTCCGGGCGCGCCGTGCGGAGCGGTGAAAGTCCAGTTGTCGTTGCCGGCGCGATCCACCGCCAGATTCACCCTCGCCCCCTCCAGCACGATCTTGGATACCTCCAGGCGACGGCTCAGCAGAGGCAGCAACTTGACACGCGCGCCGGCCCCAGCCAGCTCCAGGAAAGGTCCGTCGCCGAATCCCGGCGGATTACCCAGACGCACCTCGCCGACTTCGAAACCCAGCCAGGGAAAGTAGGACAGCTCGATCTGTCCCGGAATCACCAGCTCGCGGCCGGTCGACTCCTGCACCGCTGCGGCGATCTGGCCCTTGAAGGCGTTCGGGTCGAAGAAGCGGGTAAACAGAACCGCCGCCACAACAAACAGCACAACCAGGACGATGACGACGCCGGCGAAAATCTTGAGAAATGTACGCATGATCTATCGATGGAGTCTCTTGCTGGGAGGGGGCGAAGATTCCGCCGCGATGATAGCGCAGCCTTGTCGGGCGCCTTATTCGAGCCAGACCAGCGTGGCGTTCCGCCCGGTGACGGTGTCGCGCCGGTATGAGTAAAACCGCGAATCGGCGAAACTGCACAGAGCACTGAGAGTCACGGACGCGACGCCAAGTTCCCGCAACCTGTCGTGCACCATGCCAGGCAGATCGGCCATCCAGTGGCTCCGCCCGGCCGGCTGAAAACGCCGAGCGAAGCGGGGATCGGCGCTCAGTAGCGCGGTCCGGACATCGTCGCCCACTTCGTAATGAGTGGCCGATATCGCCGGCCCCACCCAGGCCTCGAGCGCGCCGACCGAGGCCAGCGCGGCGACCCCCGCGTCGAGGATGCCGGCGGCCACTCCGCGCCAGCCGGCGTGCAGCGCGGCCACTGCGGCGCCGTTGCGCGCGGCGAGCACCACCGGCACACAATCCGCCGTCAGTACGACACAAAC
>JAYZWP010000138.1:0-3513 GCA_036142245.1 Pseudomonadota bacterium
GCATCCCTATCCGGTAATCGGTCATTCATTGCCCGTCTCCGTCGTCAACGTGGACCTGCGCATCGATCCCCTCACGGATGTTGGCGAAACCGGCTCAACCAACCGGCGAGGAACCCCAACCCGAAGACGAGGATGAACATCAACGCCCGCGACATCGACAGATCCCACATCAGGAAACGCACCGCTACCACCTCGGTGTTCTGAACCACGAATATCAGACCAATCGCCAACGCCAACCCGGCAACGGCGAGCTTCAGACGCCGTACCATTCAACCTCCCCCGGCCAACTGTTTTGCCTTGCGGCCGCGCAGCGTCATGTTCAGCAACTCCACGGACAGGGCATAGAACATAGCGAAGTAGATATATCCCTTCGGGATGTGCAGCTCGAGCCCATCCGCGATGAGGGCAACCCCGATCAACACAAGAAAACTCAGGGCCAGCATCTTCACCGTCGGGTTCGCCTCGACGAACCGGCTGATCGCGCCGGACGCCACCATCATCACGCCGATCGCAATCATCACCGCGATCACCATCACCTCGATGTGCTGCGCCATACCGACCGCCGTGATCACCGAGTCGAGCGAGAAGACAATATCTATCAATACAATCTGCAGCAGTACCAGAGCAAAGGCGTGGCGCACAACACCGGCTTGCTCCTGGTGTTCTCCTTCCACCATGGCGTGAATTTCCAGCGTGCTCTTGGCCAGCAGGAACAGCCCGCCGCCGATCAGGAGCAGATCCCGGCCGGATAAGCCATAGCCAAACACGGCAAACAGATCGGTGTTCAGCCGCATGATCCAGCTCAGCATGAACAGCAATACGATGCGCGCCAGCATGGCGAAGCCGAGCCCGATCAGGCGCGCCCGCCGCCGCTGCTCGGGCGGCAGTCTGCCGACAAATATCGAGATGAACACGATATTGTCGATTCCCAGCACAATCTCCATCGCTGTCAGGGTCACCAGCGCCAACCAGGCTTCCGGCTGTGCGATCCATTCCATACCGTTTCTCGTGGCATCCGTTACATTTCAAGGCGACCTGCCGCGCCCGGAAGCATGATAATCGCCACTGAACTGTTGCCAAGCAATATCGTTTAGAGAGGAGACCGACATGCTCAACGTGACGGACTTTCGCGGCATGTGGGCGATCACCCCCACCCCATCGACGGAGGGTGCCGACCGCTGGGACGCTGAGGACACCGTGGACCTGGACGAACTGGCCCGGGTCACCGACGCGTTGATCCGCGCCGGCTCTCACGGGCTGCTGGTGTTCGGCACCACCGGCGAGTGCGCCACCTGCACGCCGCAGGAGTGGCGCGCGGCCAGCGCCTGCGTGGCGGAAACCAACAACGGGCGCGTGCCCCTGCTGATCGGCACCACGGCGCTGGGAACCCACGAGATCGTGCAGCGCATGCGTTTCATCAAAGACCTGCGGGCCGACGGCAGCATGCTGGGACTGCCGATGTGGCAGCCCTGTACCCTGCCGATGGCGGTGCAGTTCTATGCGGATATGTCGGAGGCTTTTCCGGATCTCGCGATTCTGGTCTACGCCAACCCCAACGCGTTTCGCTTCGGTTTTCCGCCGCCGTTCTGGGCCCAGGTGGTGGAACGCGCGCCGACGGTCATCGCCGCCAAGACGGGCGGCGAACTGATGATCAACACGCTCACGCAGATCACGAACAATAAAGTCCGCTTCCTGCCCCATGTCGCCAATGCCTACGCCCAGGCGCGCATCAACGCGGATCAGGCCTGCTTCTGGGCAACCGAGGCGGCCATGGGGCCGGCGCCGGCGCTCGCCTTGCATAACGCGATGGCGACCGATGACTGGGTGACCGCGGCGCGCATCAGCGGCGAGATCAACTGGTCACTGGAAACCTTCTTCCCGCCCGGGGGTATCCAGGAATTCGCTTCTTACAATATCCAGCTGGAAAAAATCCGTTTCGATGCGGCCGGTTACTGCAAGGCGGGTCCCATCCGTCCGCCTTACCACGTTATCCCCGATGGCTACCGCGAGCGCGCCGCGGAATGCGGCCGGCGCTGGGCGCAACTACAGCAGAAATACGCGGCGGCTTGAGTCGTAGCAAGATGGACAGCTGACGCGCTGAAAACAACCGGAGGAAGGAGATGTCAGACGAATTCAACAACACAGTGGTGCTCGTCACCGGCGCCGGATCGGGCATCGGGCAGGCCACTGCGCGCCTGTTTGCCGAACGCGGCGCCTCGGTGGTGGTGAACGACATACGCCCGGAAGCAGGCGAGGAAACCGTGGACCAGATCCGGGCGGCTGGCGGGACCGCCAGCTTTCACTGTGCGGACGTGGCCGACGCCGCGGCCGTGCGGGAGATGATCGACGCCTGCGTGGCCGCCCATGGCCGCATCGACTGCGCATTCAACAATGCCGGCATGGGCGGGGTCCCGGCAAAGACCGCCGACTGTGCCGAGGAAGACTGGTACCGCGAAACCGGCGTCATGATCCACGGCGTGTTTCACTGCCTGAAGTATGAAATCCGGCAGATGCTGCGCCAAGGCAGCGGGCGCATCGTCAGCACCGCCTCCATCGCCGGCCTGGTGGGTTACGAAGGGGTCTCGCCGAGTCTTTCGGCAAGTAAATTCGCCGTCATCGGGATGACCAAGACCGCAGCGCTGGAATACGCCAAGGAGAACATCCGTATCAACGCGGTCTGTCCGGGGGCCACCCTGTCGCAACAATTGACCGGTATCTTCGAGCGCCATCCTGAATATGCGGCCGCCACTGAGGCGCTGCACCCCATAGGCCGCATGGCGCAACCCCGGGAGATCGCCGAAGCGGTCGCCTGGCTCTGCTCGGACGCCGCATCGTTCGTCACCGGCCACGCCATGGTGGTGGACGGGGCATACACAGCGCAGTGATCGGCCAGGTCCGGTATCGATTCAGCGCAGGGCCCGGCGGTCGAAACTTACGCTCTTGACCAGCGCATACACCTCGTCACCGACCCGCAATCCCAGCACGTGGACCGCTTCCCGAGTGATGCGTGCCCGCAGGTGCGCTCCGTCAAGACCGAGCAATACTTCCGCGTAGGGCCCCGGCGCCTCGTCTCGCATTTCAAGGACTCGGCAGCGCAGCTGATTACGGATACTGACCTCCCCCACCCGTTGCCGGGCGATGGCGACATCCCGGGCGCGTACCCGCAAGCGGACCTGCGAACCCGCCGGTTGATCCAGCAGCGGCAGGCGCAACTCCTGATCGGCCACCGTCACCCGGGACAATCCGAACTGCGGCAGGTGACCGCTCACGCAGCCGTCGAGCAGGACACCCGCCTCGAAATGGCCGGACACCGCTTCGGATTCCGGGCGCTCCAGTACGTCGTGCACCTCGCCGCGCGCCGTCACCCGGCCGGCGCTGAGAACCAGCACCTCGTTCGCCAGCTGGGCCACCTCCTCCACCGCATGGGAAACGTAGAGCACCGGAATCCCGAACTGTTCCGGCAACCGGGCGATGTAAGGCAACAGCTCCGCCTTGCGTTTCAGGTCCAGGGCT
>JAYZWP010000139.1:0-15227 GCA_036142245.1 Pseudomonadota bacterium
CGCGGTACGTCACGCCGAGCGCACCGGTCAGGGTCAGTTCGTGGATATCTCGATGCTGGACGGGGTGCTGGCGCTGTGCGAACGCATCGTCCACCAGCACTCCTACGCCGGGCAGGTGGCGCGGCCGGAGGGCAACAGTCATCCATTATTCTGCCCCTTCGGCATGTTCCGCGCGGCGGACGGCTGGGTCACCATCGGCTGTCCCACTGATGGTTTCTGGCGTGACCTCACCGCCGCGATGGGCAGGCCGGAACTGGGCAGCGACGTGCGTTACGCCCGCAACGAGGCGCGCGCGGCACACTCGCCCGACGTGGTCGATCTCGTGGAGACATGGACCCGGCGTCATACCAAAGCGCAGCTCGCCGAGCGGCTGGGCGGTAAGGTGCCCTTCGGTCCGGTGAACGACATGGCCGATATCACCGAGGACGAGCACTTCCAGGTACGCCGCATGCTGGTGTCGGTGCCGCATCCCGGGACGGATCGGCAGGTGCAGATCGCCGGGGTGCCGGTGCATCTGTCCCGCACCCCCGGCGCGGTGACCCGCCGTGCCCCGCTGCTGGGGGAACATTCGGTGGAGATTCTGCGCCGTTTCGAGGTGCCCGACGGGATAGTGGATCAGGCCCTGCGAAGCGGCGCCGTGGTGGACGGCAGGGACGCGGACCGCACGCCATGAGCCAGGCGGAAGCGGCCAAGTGGGAGCAGCGCTACCGCGACGGCAGCTACAGCGGCCGGGCGGAACCCTCTGAATTCATTGTTGACTGGGCGCAGCGCATCGGTCCGGGGCGGGCACTGGATCTGGCCTGCGGACGGGGCCGCCACGCCATCCACCTCGCCAGACTCGGTTTCGAGGTGGATGCGGTGGATATCGCTGCCGCGGCGCTGGAGCAGGGTAGGGCGGCCGCCGAAGCGGCCGGGGTTCGCGTCAACTGGATCCGGGCCGATCTCGACGATTTCCTCCCGGCACAAAACCGCTACCGCCTCATCTGCGTGGTGCGCTACATCAACAGGGATCTGATGCGCCGCTGCGCGGCGGCACTTGCCCCGGGCGGATATCTGCTCAGCGAGCAGCACCTGCGCACCACGCGGCCGGTCGAGGTCGGTCCGGGCAACCCCGACTACCGGCTGCCGCCCAACGACCCGCTGTCGTGGCAGCTCGGCCTGCGCTGGCTCGATTACCGCGAAGGGCTGGTGACGGAAGCCGACGGCCGGACAGCGGCGCTGACCCGCTTCGCGGCGGCGAAACCGCCTCTGGAATTCTGAGGCGATTGCTCCGGCTGTAACGCGGTGATGCCGCGTGCATGAGCGCTACGTGTCGGCAGGGCCTAAGATGGCGTAGCGTCAAAAACAATACGAACGGGGAGGGGGAGCATGCAGATCTCGTGGCGGGTCCTGCTGGGCGCCTGCGCCATCTATTTCCTCGGTACCGGCTCGGTCTACTACGGGTTGTCGGTGGTGCTGAAACCGCTGATCGAAACCATGGGCTGGAGCCGCACGGCGGGAACCTCCGGTATCACTGTCGTGGTACTCACCATGGGGTTTGGCGGCCCGCTGATCGCCTGGCTGATCGGCCGTGTCGATGTGCGCGGCACCGTGATCGTCGGTGCCATCTGTATCGCGCTGGGGGCACTGCTGGGATATCACGTCACCAGCCTGTTCGAATACTATCTGGCGCTGGGGATTCTCGGCTTTGGCAATGCCGCGGCCACCTTCATCCCCCTGAGTCAACTGGTAGCGCGCTGGTTCAGCGCACGGCGCGGTCTGGCCATGGGCATTCTGTTGACCGCGGCCGGCCTCGGTGCCTTCGTCATTACACCGTTTTATGCCCTGGTACTGGAACGCACCGGTGACTGGCGGCTGCTGTTCGCCATCATGGGTTGTGCGGCACCCTTGATTGCGTTGCTGGCGCTGGGGTTACTGCGCGACGCGCCGTCGCCTGATGCTTCCCCGCCGCCGCGTACCGATGCTCCGGCCGTCACCGCCAGCCGTGTGTATCAGTCGGCCGTCGATTGGGGACTGGGCGCTGCGCTGCGCAGCTACCCGCTCTGGGTGATCGTTGCCGCAATAGGTCTGGGACTGCTCGGGTTGAACCTGGTCACGAGCCAGGCAGTATTGCATCTGACCGACCTGGGTATCAGCCAGGTGGTCGCGGGCTCGGCGGTGGGCGCAGTTGGTCTGTTCAGTGTCTTCGGCAGGTTCGGGGGCGGATTCTTCGGCGACCGGTTCGAACCCCGCTATCTCGCCGCCCTGGGGCTGCTCTGCCAGGCCGGTGCGCTGGTGATTCTGCTGTTTGCCGATCGGACCGCGGTGGTCTACCTGTTTACGCTTCTGTTCGGTATCGGATTTGGCTTGGGTATCGTCACCGCGCCGATCCTGATGGCGAACTTCTACGGTGCAGGCAGTCTCGCCCGCATCAACGGCGTGACCAGTGTGGTAACCACCGGCGTCAGCGCGATCGGTCCAACCCTCGCCGGGCTGAGCAGCGACAGCCTGGGCAGCTACGCGCCGGTATTCTTCACCGTCGCGGTGCTCGGCGTGTTGCTGGCGATGGTGCTGGGCTCACTTCGACCTCCGAGCACCAGTGCGGCGGCGCGGGTCGGATAACCCGCCGCCGCGTAGCGATCCCGTCGGTCCGGGTGGGCGGAGTGGGTGATGAAATGATGCTGGCCCGGTTTTCATGCCGGGCCAGCGAGACAGCAATGCGAAATCAGAAGCTGTAGTGCAAGCCGACGGTAGCGAGATCCAGATCGGCTTCGCCGTCTCCACCGTCCAACTCGTACCGGGTATATTCCAACCGCAGACCGAGATTGGGCAGCAGACCGAAGTTGACACCCGCTCCATAGAACCAGTCGCTGCCGTCGATTTCAGCGTCGAAGCCCAAGGGGCCGTCGACATCGACATCCCACCAGACCTGGCCCCCCTTGGCATAGAGTTCCGCGCGATCGCCGACCGGCGCTGCGAACACCGCCGCCGCGCTGAGCCCGGAACCGTCGATCTCAAAGCCGTTGTCTTTGTATTCCGGCAGGTGCAGATAGCCCGCTTCCAGACCGAACCACGGTGCGAGCATCACGCCGCCATATACCTGGCCAGTGACACGATCGTCGTCGAAGTCGCTCAGATCGCCGGTCGCGATATTGTTATCGGCCACCTTTGCGTTATCGAGGCGAGCCGCGCTGGCGCCGGCGCCGATGTACGCTTTGGGTCCTTGCCAGGCGCGATCGGCGGTCTCGGCCAGGACGACCGAAGCGCCTAAGCTGGCGAGACAAAAACTCCCTGTTGAAACAAGCATCCTGAATCGATTGGTGTTGTTCATTCCTTGAACGTACTCCTTCATGTTGCCAGATAGAACAAACGCGTATTCATTACGCGCCGTCGGACGAGTTAGAAATCAACGCGGTCCAAAAGGTTCCAAAAGTGTCGTTATTTTCAGGAAAACAGGTAACAAAAAACGCTATCGTCCATTATGTGAACAATAGGTTCAGAAAAGCTGCGCGTTTTAGTTACAGAGTCATCCGGCCAGTCCGCTGCGCCCGGGAACTCGCGATGCGTCGATCGAATTAGGGTTCGTGTCGATCGCGCGGTCGGCGCGGAAATGTCGCGTCGTTCCCGGTAGATCAGTCGGGAGAAGAACTGTCGATGGCGGTGTCGCGACGCAGTCGGTCGAGCGCTTCGCGCGCGGCTGGAGAGAGGTCAAACAAGCTGGCGTCGGCCACGGTAAGTAACCGGTGTCGCAGCGCAGTCGACCAGAAGCGGCGAAGGTGCGCCGCGGTGAGTTCGGCACGTTCAGCGTCACTGCCAGCCGGTACGTTGGCGGCGATCTGGTTCGCCATTTTCACCAGATGCGTGGCGCTATGGTCCGGCATCGATCGCCGTCAGGGCGCGACGAGTCGCCGCGGGTGACTGTAGATCCTGTGCCGCCCGGGGCGGGCGAAGGCGACCAGGGTGATGTTGGCATGTTCGGCGAGAGCGACGGCCAGTTGCGTCGGTGCTGAAAGCGCCACCAGCAGTTCCGCCTGCATGGCGGCGGCTTTCAGCACCATCTCGTAGCTGGCGCGGCTGGTGACGGTGATGAAGCCCGGCCGCGCCGTTTGTCGCCGATCCGGGTGCTGCAGAACGCCGCACAGCTTGTCGAGGGCGTTGTGCCGGCCGACATCTTCCCGCAGCAACGCAATTTCCCCGTCCGTTTCGCACCAGGCGGCGCCATGGGAGCCGCCGGTTGCCTGCTGCAGGGGTTGCCTGCCGGCGAGGCCGACCAGGGCATGCTGAACCGCGCGGTGCGAAAAACGCTGCCGGTCGGGCACCGGGTTCGGTTCACGAATCGCCTGCTCCAGGGACTCGGCGCCGCACAGGCCGCAGCCGGTGCGCCCGGTCAGGTTACGGCGCACCCGTTCCAGCGCTGTGAATCGCTGTGCGGTGATGCGCATCGATATCACGGTGCCGCGCTCTCCGGGTATCAGGGTCAGCTCCAGCAACTCGTCGGGCTGAAAGATGATGCCTTCGGTAAGGCTGAAGCCGAGGCCGAACTCATCGAGATGCTCGGGGGTCGCCATCATCACCACGTGGGATCGTCCGTTGTAGGCAAGGGCGACCGCTTCCTCGGCTACAACGCAGTCCCGGCCGCGCCGGGGTAGTCCGTCCCGCCAGTCCGTTACCGGCAGCTCACTGCTGCTGGTGCGGCGCGTGTCGGCAACGAACTCAACCGGGCTGTCTGAGGCTTTCATCTTTTCGCCGCGCCGGTTGCAGCAGGGCGCGTTGTGCCCGGTCGGTCGCCCGTTGCCTCGCCTGCCAGGCGGAGGGTGCCGTGACCCGGCTTACCTGCACCGCGGTGACCTTGTACTCGGGGCAGTTGGTGGCCCAGTCGGAGTTCTCGGTGGTGACCACGTTGGCTCCCGAGAACGGGTGGTGAAAAGTGGTGTAGACGACGCCGGGCTGCAGGTCGGTGGTGAGGCGGGCCCGGAGGACGGTCTCCCCGACCCGGCTCTGGATGCCCGCCCAGTCACCATCACGAATGCCGCGCTGCTCGGCGTCCTGGGGGTGGAGTTCCAGAATGTCTTCGTCGTGCCAGCGGTTGTTGGCGGTGCGCCGCGTCTGGGCACCGACGTTGTACTGGCTGAGGATGCGTCCGGTGGTGAGCAGCAGCGGGTAGCGGCGGCTGGCGCGCTCATCGGTGGGTACAAAAGGCGTCAGTGCGAACTGCCCCTTGCCCCGCACGAACTGCTCGCGGTGCATCACCGGGGTGCCGTCGGGGGCGGCGTCGTTGCAGGGCCACTGGATGCTGCCCAGTTGGTCCAGTTTGGCGTAACTGACCCCGGCAAAGGTGGGGGTCAGCCGCGCGATCTCGTCCATGATCTCACCGGGATGGCTGTAATCCATCGCCACCCCCAGGGCGCGGGCGAGACCCCGGGTCACCTGCCAGTCAGCGAGCCCGGCGAGCGGTGGTATCACCTGGCGCACGCGGGAGATACGCCGCTCGGCGTTGGTGAAGGTGCCGTCCTTCTCCAGAAACGAGGAGCCGGGCAGGAACACGTGGGCGAATTTGGCGGTTTCGGTCAGGAACAGGTCCTGCACGATCAGGCAGTCCAGCGCGGCCAGAGCCTGCTCGACATGCTGCGTGTTGGGGTCGGACTGCGCGAGATCCTCACCCTGACAGTACAGGCCGCGAAAATTGCCGTCCAGGGCGGCATCGAACATATTGGGGATGCGCAGTCCCGGTTCCGGGTCGATGCGCACGCCCCACGCCTGCTCGAACTGGTGCCGCGCCTCGGTGACCGAGACATGCCGGTAGCCCGGCAGTTCGTGGGGGAAAGAGCCCATGTCGCAGGAACCCTGCACATTGTTCTGCCCGCGCATCGGATTGACCCCGACGCCGGGGCGGCCGAGATTGCCGGTCGCCATGGCAAGGTTGGCGATGCCCATCACCGTGGTGGAGCCCTGGCTGTGTTCCGTCACCCCGAGGCCGTAGTAGATGGCGGCGTTGCCGCCAGTGGCGTAGAGTCGCGCGGCGCCGCGCAGGTCGGCCGCCGGTACGCCGGTGACCCCTTCTGCCGCCTCCGGGGCGTGCTGCGGATCGCTGATGAAGTCGCGCCACGCAGTGTAAGCGGCTGCTTCACAGCGCGCCTCGATGAAGTCACGATCTTCGAGCCCCTCGGTGACCACGACGTGCGCCATGGCGTTGATGAAGGCGACGTTACTGCCGGGACGCACCGGCAGATAGTGGGTGGCTCGGACGTTGGGTGCTGTTTCCACCAGGCGGATACGGCGCGGATCGGCGACGATCAGCTTCGCCCCCTGGCGCAGGCGGCGGATCAGGCGCGAGGCGAACACCGGGTGGGCGTCGGTCGGGTTCGAGCCCATTACCAGGATCACGTCCGACTGTTCCACCGAGGCGAAATCCTGCGTGCCGGCCGATTCTCCGAGAGTGGTTTTCAGCCCGTAACCGGTCGGGGAGTGGCAGACCCGCGCGCAGGTGTCGATGTTGTTGTTGCCGAAACCGGCCCGCACCAGCTTCTGCACCAGCCACACCTCCTCGTTGGTGCAGCGCGAGGAGCTGATCGCGCCGACGCTGTCGCGACCGTGCTGCTGCTGGGTCGCGCGCAGCCGCCGGGCGGCGAAGGCGAACGCCTCGTCCCAGCTCACAGGGCGCCACGGCTGGTCGGTCCGGTCGCGCACCATGGGCGTCGTGATGCGGTCCTCGTGGGTAGCGTAGCCATAGGCGAAGCGCCCTTTGACACAGGCGTGGCCTTCGTTCGCCTTGCCGGCTTTCCAGGGCTTCATGTTGACGACCCGGTCGTCGCGCAGTTGCGCCTCGAAGCCGCAGCCCACGCCGCAATAGGCACAGGTGGTGATGATGCTGCGCTGCGGCTGACCGCTTTCGATGATGCTGTTCTCGGTCAGTGCGGCGGTGGGGCAGGTGTCGACACAGGCACCGCAGGAGACGCAGTCCGAGGCCATGAACGGTTCCTGCTGCCCGGCGCTCACCACCGAATCGAAGCCGCGGCCGGCGATCGTCAGGGCGAAGCTGCCCTGGATGTCGTCGCAGGCCCGCACGCAGCGGTGGCAGACGATGCACTGCGCCGGGTCGAAGGTGAAGTAGGGGTTGGAGTGGTCTTTCGCGGTTTGCGGACGGTCAGCACAACCGCCGTAGCGGCTTGCGCTGACCCCGAGTTCGCTCGCCGTGGTCTGCAACTCACAGTTGCCATCGGCCGGGCAGTCGGCGCAGTCGAGCGGGTGTTCCGAGACGTACAGCTCGATTACGTTGCGCCGCAGCCGCTGCAGGGAGTCGCTGCGGGTGGTGACAGCCATGCCCTCGGCGACCGGGGTGGTGCAGGAAGCGGGGTAGCCTTTGCGTCCCTCGATCTGCACCAGACAGACGCGGCAGGAGCCGAACGGTTCCAGCGTATCGGTGGCACAGAGCCTGGGCAACGGCACGCCGGCCTCGATGGCCGCGCGCATCACCGAGGTGCCCTGCGGCACCGTGACGCTGACGCCGTCCACGGTTAAGGCAACCGGTGCAGCGTCGCGGCGGGGCGGGGTTCCATAGTCGAGGCGGTCGTTCAGCATCGGCTCACTCCGGCAGATCGGTCGCCGTGGAAGGCTTATTGTCAGCCATGAAAGTCTTCCGGGAAATGTGCCAGTGCGCTGCGCACCGGCATCGGGGTGAGGCCGCCCATGGCGCACAGGGAACCAGCTTCCATGGTCTCGCACAGCTCCTCAAGTAGTGCCCGCTGGTCGCCGGGGCCTGCTATCCGGTCGATCAGTTCGGCGCCCCGCACCGCACCGACGCGGCAGGGGGTGCACTTGCCGCAGGATTCGGCGGCGCAGAATTCCATGGCAAAGCGGGCCTGCCGGCGCATGTCGACGGTCTCATCGAACAGTACCACCCCGCCGTGGCCAAGCAGGGCGCCGGCTGCGGCGAAGGCCTCGTAATCCAGCGGCAGGTCCCACTGCGTTTCCGGCAGGTACGCCCCCAGCGGTCCGCCCACCTGCACCGCCCGCAGCGGCCGCCCGCTGGCGGTGCCGCCGCCGAATTCCTCGAGCAGCGTCCGCAACGGCGCGCCGAAGGGGACTTCGTACAGCCCGCCGTGACGTACATTGCCGGCAAGTTGTACCGTCAGGGTGCCGGCGCTGCGCCCGGTGCCGTGTTGCCGATAGGCTGCGGCACCGTCGGCGAGGATCGTGCTCGCCGCCGCCAGGGTGAGGACGTTGTTGACCACGGTCGGCTGGCCGAACAGCCCGTGGATGGCCGGCAGCGGCGGCTTGACCCGCACCAGGCCGCGGCGCCCCTCGAGGCTCTCCAGCAGCGCGGTCTCCTCGCCGCAGATGTAGGCGCCGGCGCCGATACGCAGCTCGATATCGAACGCCAAGCGGCTGCCGAGCAGGTCATCGCCCAGCACTCCCGCTTCACGGGCGACGGCCAGCGCCCGGTGCAGCACCTCGGCGGCGCGCGGGTACTCGGAGCGCAGGTAGATGTAACCCCGGTCGGCGCCGGTGGCGAGGCCGGCGATGGTCATCCCCTCGATCAGTTGAAAGGGGTCCGCTTCCATCAGCAGCCGATCGGCGAAGGTGCCGGAATCCCCTTCGTCCGCGTTGCAGACCACGTACTTGCGGCCGTCGGGGCCGGGGTCCGCTTCCAGTACAGTGCGCCATTTGACCCCGGTGGGGAAGGCGGCCCCGCCGCGCCCGCGCAGGCCGGAGTTCTCGATCTCGTTGACGATGTCCGCCGGGCAGAGCGTCAGTGCCCGGGTCAGACCGCGGTAGCCGCCGAGCTGGCGGTAATCCCGCAGCGAGAGCGGGTCGATGATGCCGGCGCGCGAAAAGGTGACCCGGGTCTGTCCTCGCAGGGCCGGCAGTTCATCCACCTCGCCCTGGAAACCGGGTGCCGGTGCGCCCCGCAGCAAGCCGCCCTCGAACAACGGCCCGACCTGTGCCACCGACACCGGACCGTAGCCGATACGCCGGTTGCCGACCTGCACTTCCAGCAGCGGCTCCAGCCAGTAAAGCCCGCGCGAACCGTTGCGGATCACGTCAACCGCCAGGCCGCGCGCGGCGGCTTCGTGCGCCACCGCCTGCGCCACGGCATCGGCACCCAGGGCGCAGGCGGTGGTGTCACCGGGCAGGAAGATGCGGGTTGGCGTGTCGCTCACCACTGTCCGAGGAGGGTTTCGCAGCGATCCGGCGTGACCCGGCCATGCAGCACGCCGTCGATCTCCAGCGACGGGCCGGCAGCGCAGTTACCGAAGCAGTACACCGCTTCGATCGAGACGGCGCTTGCGCCGTGCGGCTCCCCCGGCAACAACCCGAACCGTTCGCGCAGGTGCGCTTCCAGATCTCTCGCCCCGACGGCCTGACAGGCTTCCGCGCGGCACAGGCGCAGCCGATGCGCGGCGCCCGGGGTGGTGCGAAAGTCGTGATAGAAGGTGACGACGCCATGGACCTGTGCCCGCGACAGATTGAGTGCCGCCGCGATGCGCGGGACCGACTCCGCCGGAATGAACCCGATGCGCTGTTGCACGGTATGCAGCAGCGGCAGCAGCGCATCCGGGGTGTTGCCCAGAAGCGCCACGGCGTCATCGACCACGGCGTGAAGCCGGTCGGCGTCCCGCGACATGGGCTGTGGAAACGTCTCGGGCGGCGAACTCGACTCAGGCCGGTTTGCGGAATTTCAGGGTCATGCGGTCCGATTCGCCAATGGCACGGTACTTTTCCTCGCAGGCGGATTGCTGTGCCGTGTCCTCGATCCCGCCGCAACCGCGCAGGGAGGGCGGCAGGCTCCAGACACCCTGGGGATGATCCTTGGTGTCCTTGGGGTTGGCGTTGATGTCGGAACGGTCCACCAGTTCCAGGCCGGCCGCCTGCATCAGGTCGATGACATGCTGCTCGGTGACGTAGCCGGTCTCCTTCATCTGCTCGACGGATCGGCCTTCCGGTGCGCGATGCTGCACCACCCCCAGGATGCCGCCCGGCTTGAGCATGCGGTGCAGCACCGCCACCGTCTCGGCGGCCTCGCCGGCACGCATCCAGCTGTGCACATTGCGGAACACCAGCGCCATATCGACGGAACCGGGCGGCGCCGGGGTCACCCGCTGCGGCACTGACAGCTCGGTCACCACGACGTGGTCGTACACGCCCGGATGGGCCGCCAGCAGATCGAGGAACATGCGCTGCACCCGCTCGCCGTAGGGCGGCAGGTCATCGGCGAGCAAGGCGAAATTGGCGGCGTAGTAAATCCCTTTCGGTTGGGTCATCGGGGCCAGGATTTCGGTGTACCAGCCGGTGCCGGGCGAGACCTCCAAAACCGTCATCTCCGGCTGCCAGCCGAAGAAGGCGAGGGTTTCGGCCGGGTGGCGGTAACGGTCGCGGGCGACATTCGCTGCCTGGCGGTGTTTCCCGGCGACAGCCGCATCGATCAGTTCGGCGGCGTGGTCCGCCGCGCTGGCGGGTTGGGCGGCGAGAACCGCGGTGATCAGCAGGGCGGGAATACGCATGGTGGGCTCCTCGGTGTTGCCGGCGGTGCCGGATAATTGTCGTACCGTGGGGGTCATTGTGCCCCGGAATCGCGGCGTTTTCTTCCCGGCGCCCAAAACAGGCACGAATTCGACACGTCATGCCACTCCTGATTCTTGGGATGATCCTTGTCGCCGCGTTGGTGGTGTGGGTCGTTTTGCGTTGGCGGCGCCGCGCCCACCGCGCCGCGGTCATGACCCGGCCGTTCCCGACCGGGTGGATCGCTTGGTTGGAGCACGAGGTGCCGCTTTACCGGTCGGCGCCGCAAGCGGTGCGCGAGGCACTACATCGGAAGGTACACCTGTTCCTGGAAGAGAAGCGGTTTGTCGGGTGCAACGGGTTCGAGGTCAATGACAGGGCGCGACTGATCATCGCAGCCCAGGCCTGCCTGCTGGTGGCTGGCAGGCCGGAACTGACGCTGCCGGGGTTCACCACGATTCTGATTTATCCCGATGCTTTTATGGCGGAAACCCGGGAGTTTGACGGCACGGTGGAACACGTCGGGTACGAAGCGCGGGGCGGTGAGGCCTGGGAACGCGGCCCGGTGGTGCTGTCGTGGCAGGATGTGATGGACGGAACCCGGAGTCTGGACGGCGATAATGTGGTCCTGCACGAGTTCGCGCACCAGCTGGATCACGAGAACCCCGACTCGGACGGGGTGCCTCGCCTGGCGAGTGCGGCGCAGTACCGGCGGTGGGCCCAAGTATTCAGTGCCGAGTACGGGGTGTTGGAGAAGGCGGTTGCCCGGGGAAGAGACACGCTGTTCGATCCCTACGGCGCCGAGGCACCGGCCGAATTCTTCGCCGTTGTCACCGAGACCTTCTTCGAACTGCCGGGTCGGCTCAGGCGGGATCATCCGGAGCTTTATCACCTGCTGGCCGGATATTTCGGGCTTGATCCCGCAAGCTGGCCGCCGGCATCGCAGTGATAGCTTGTTCCTTAAGACAGCGACACCCGTCGCGCCCAGAAGACAATGGAGAGGAGGTAGATGATGAATGCCTTGACAGACCCGAGAGTTGCCGGCGCCCTGGAGACGCTCTACGCCGAGGCCGCCAGGGATGGCGAGCGCTGGGCGGCGCGGCGCGAGCAGCAGGCACGCGATACCCGGGCCGGCACCCCGGCGCAGCCGGAGTCACTGGTGCGCATGGGCGAGTTCTATCTCGGCGTGTCGCGCCAGGAGGGAGAACTGCTCTATCTGCTCGCCAGGAGCAGCAAGGCGAACTGCATCGTGGAGTTCGGCGCATCCTATGGCATCAGCACGCTCTATCTGGGTGCCGCGGCGCGCGACAACGGGGGGCGGCTCATCACCACGGAAATCCATCCCGACAAGTGCCGTGCCACCCGGCAGACACTGGCTGATGCCGGTCTGGAAGATTCCGTTACCCTGCTCGAAGGGGACGCTCTGGTCACCCTGAACGACGTGACCGGTCCCATCGACATGGTCCTGCTGGATGGCTGGAAAAGTCTTTACCTTCCGGTCCTCGAGTTACTGCGCCCGAAACTGTCGGTGGGTGCCGTGGTGGCGGCCGACAACATCGATCACGAGGCGGCGCAGGATTACGTCGCGGCGATACGCTCGCCGCGGTCCGGTTTTTTCAACGTCACCTTCGGCGAAATGGAACTGAGCTGTTTCGCGGGCTAACGACGGCTATCTCGATACCTGCGAAAGGGTGTTGGGCACATCAGCGGAGGGCTGAGCAACCCGGCGCTGTGGTCTGTCGCGCGCTGAGTCGAGCATGACCAGCGATGTCGGTCGCCCGGCACGGGAACCTGGTCTGTATGGGGACCGGGTTGGGGGATCTGCCGGACCCATCGGAGGCTGTTTTTCAGGGTTTCTTTGACAGGTTAGCGGGCGGGCGATCCGCGTAAACTGCGTTCGTGCCGGCGATAGCAGCGCGATGTGGCCGAAAGCTGCCGCCGCGTGTCACGCAAAAGGAGTCGATGTGAGCAACGCGGTGTCGTCCCGGACGGCCTGGTGGCTGCTGGGCGGTCTGGTGGTCTTTTGGGGCGGCAACTGGCCGGTGATGAAAACCGGATTGGCGCACCTGCCGCCGCTGACCTTCGCCAGCATTCGTATGATCACCAGCGTCGGGACCATGTTCATCCTTGCCGGTCTGCTCGGCGAACTGCGTCTGCCGGCACGGCGCGACTGGGGATTTCTGTTCCTCGCCGGGGCGCTGCAGATGGGACTCTACATCGCCATGCTCACCTATGGGATGCAGTATGTCGAGGCGGGGCGGTCCTCGATACTGGCCTATACGATGCCGGTCTGGGTGGTGCCGGGTGCCATTCTGTTTCTCGGCGAGCGCCTCAACGGCTTCAAGGCGCTGGGGTTTTTGCTCGGACTGGGGGGGCTGATGGTGCTGTTCAGCCCGGCCTCGTTCGACTGGACCGATCGCGACGTTCTGCTCGGCAACGGCCTGATTCTGGGCGGCGCGGCGATAGGCGGCATGGTCATGCTGCACATCCGGGGGCGTACCTGGCACGCCTCGCCGCTGTCACTGGCCCCCTGGCAGTTCGTGGTGGCGACGGCCGTGGTCGTGCCCATGGCCTTGGTCATGGAGCCGGACATCCGTATCGAATGGACGCCGGAACTGATCGGTGTCGTTGCCTACAACGGCCCCCTGGCGACCGCGCTTGGCCTCTGGGCCTTCGTTGCCATTGGTCGGGCGCTGCCGGCGATAACGGCTTCCATGGGACTTCTGGGGGTGCCGGTTGCCGGGCTGCTGCTGTCCGCCGCCATTCTGGGGGAGACCATCACGCCGACTAACGCGACCGGGCTCGCGCTGATCGTGGCGAGTGTCGCCACCACCGCCCTGGGCGACCGCAAGTTCTGAGATCGGCGCCTCCCGGCACGGGCCGGGAGGCGCTGCCGAAAGGTCAGGCCGCTTGTTTGAGGCCGTAAAGCCGCTGGGCACCGTTGCGCAGGATGTTCTCCTTATCCAGTGTGCTCAGGCCCGCGTTCTGTTCGAGTTCGCCGAGTTCGGCCTGGATGGTCTCCTCGTTCACCTCGTGCGGAAAGTCAGAGGAGAACAGCAGCGGCTCGCTGCCGAACTGGGACACGGCATAGGCGATCTCCGGTTCGTCACCTTCGATACCGATGTATATCCGCCCTTCGCGCAGGTGGCGCAGGATGTACTCGCGCATCGTCTCGTCTCCCTGCAGTTTCAGCATCTCGCCCTGCGGATCATAGGGTTTGAAGGCTTCATAGGAGCCGGCGCAGCGTTCCAGCACCATGAATATCCACGCAAGACCCCCTTCAAGAAAACCGATTCTCAAGCCGGGAAACTTGTCGAACACCCCGTTGAAAAGCATCGAGGTCAGCGATACGACCATGCCGTGGGCGTGGCCGACGGCGTGATACCCGGCGAAGTTGTTGAAGTCGTTCATACCGAAGTTGTCGTGCGCACCGCCATGCACGGCCAGGGCACAACCCAGTTTCTCCGCCGCGGCGTAAATGGGATGAAACTCCGGCGAGCCGAGCGTACCTTTGACGATGTTCGACGGCAGCATGGCGCCGACGAAGCCGTACTCCTCGACGACGCGGTGCATCTCCTCGACCGCGAAGCCGATATCGATCATCGGGATGATGCCGATGCCTTTGATCCGGTTCTGTGGTCCCGTGTAGTACTCGTGCAGCCAGTCGTTGTAGGCACGGGTCGCGGCACGGGCAAAATGGGGTTCGACATATTTTCCGACCGCCAGCGCCCAGGTCGGATAGACGATAGCGGACTCGAAGTTGGCAAAGTCCATGAAATCGACCCAGCCCTGCGCATCCACGTCGCGGAACGAATTCGGCGGCAGATCGACCAGGAAGGCGGAGTGGTGGTGATCCAGCGGCGGGAAAAGTTGGCTCGGCCAGACCCGTTCACTGTAGGGTGATGGCATCATCTTGATGATCTGTTCCGGTTTTTCGATCACGTGTCCGTCACCGTCGATAACGCGTGTTGCCATGGACTGGCCTCCTCGTAATGACTGTCTGTCGGCGAACCGCCGCCGCGGCGTTGTGGTCAAGGCGCGGCCTGGGAACAGCCGGTTTCCATGGCAGACCATCCCCACGCGCCTGGCCGAAATCATACGCGTGGATGGGGCGAGTTTGTGACAGCGGCGCAACATCGCGTGTGTCGGTGGAGGAGTCCGGCAGGGGCGACCTGGCGCGCCGGGTTGCTTTGTCTCGTTGTGCTGATTGCCGGATGTGCATCTGGCCACGCCCTCGACCGCCGTCACGCGTTGCCGCATGGCACCGGTACCGGTTGGTGGTACGCGTCCTTTCACCCGAGTTGGGAACCGGACGGGGTTCCCAACTGGTATCTGGATGCCCTGCTGGCTGACCGGGTGGTCGCGCCGCTGCTCGCTGAGTTTCGGGGGAAGCTGCCGCTGTGGCGATTTCATCGCCGGGCGGCGCCGGACGTGCTGGGCCATCGCTTCGCCTTCATTTTTTACGCCACACCGGCGACCGCTCAGGGGGTCGCCGCACGGCTCCGGGCGGACCCGTTACTGTCCGAACTTGAGCGGGACGGGCTGCTGGATCGCTGGTCCGTGGACGCGACGCGGGTGAGTCAGAAGCCGGGAATCGGCGACACCAGCGACCCGCATTGGTCAGCGGAGATGCAGGCGGAATGGCCGTACTTCATCATGGGGGTCAGCCGGACCTGGTTGGGGCTCGTGCAGGCGCAGGCCGATCGGCATGTGCCGCCCGGCGAACGATCGGTCCTGCAACTCGTACC
>JAYZWP010000140.1:0-5763 GCA_036142245.1 Pseudomonadota bacterium
CGCCCTGCATCCTTTGACCGGAGACCGGTTGCCGATCTACGTCGCCAATTTCGTGCTGATGTCCTACGGCGAGGGCGCCATCATGGCGGTGCCCGGGCACGATCAACGGGACTGGGAATTCGCCACCAAGTACCGGCTTCCAATCATTCCGGTGGTGGCGCCGTCCGACTGGGCGGGGGACCCCGACGAACTGGTCAAACAGGGTGCCCACGTCGAGAAGGGGGTCCTGATCAATTCCGGGGAGTTCAGCGGTCTTTCTTTTGAGGCGGCTTTCGAACGGCTCGCCGACCGGCTGGAGTCGGAAGGCCGCGCCAAACGCAAAATACAGTATCGACTGCGCGACTGGGGCGTGTCGCGGCAACGCTATTGGGGAGCCCCCATCCCGATCATTCACTGCGAGCAGTGCGGCGCGGTACCGGTGCCGGAACAGGACCTGCCGGTCACGCTGCCGGAGAATGTCGTGGTGGACGGCGGGGGCTCGCCGCTGGCGCGGATGCCCGAATTCTACGAAACCAGTTGCCCGCGTTGTGGCGCCCAGGCACGACGGGAAACCGACACCTTCGATACCTTCGTCGAGTCCTCCTGGTACTTTGCCCGGTTCGCCTCGCCTGGCCGGGATGACGCCATGCTGGACGATCGGGTGGATTACTGGCTGCCGGTGGACCATTACGTCGGAGGCATCGAGCACGCCGTGTTGCATCTGCTGTATTCGCGGTTTTATACACGGGTGATGCGGGACCTCGGTCTGGTGAAATTCTCCGAGCCCTTCACCCGGTTGCTGACCCAGGGGATGGTACTCAAGGACGGCGCCAAGATGTCAAAGTCGAAGGGCAACACCGTGGATCCGCAGGCGCTGATCGACACCTACGGCGCGGATACCGCCCGGCTGTTTGTGATGTTCGCGGCCCCGCCGGACCAGTCCCTGGAATGGAGCGACAGCGGCGTGGCCGGCGCAAACCGGTTCTTGCGCAAGTTCTGGGGGTTCGTGAGCGAATTCATCGAGCGTTTTGGTGGTTTTGACCAGAGTGGTGTGGCCTGGTCCACGTTGACGCCCGAGGAAACACAGACGCGCCGCCATCTTCACGAAGTCCTGCAGCAGGCGGATTTCGACATGTCCCGGGGACAGTACAACACGGTGGTTTCCGCCGGCATGAAGATGTTGAACGAACTGACGGCGCTGGATGCCGCTGCTTCTCCTCACTACGCCGCGGTGGTCGGTGAGGGGCTCGGTATTCTGGTACGCATGCTGGCACCCATCGTGCCGCACGTGTGCCACGTGTTGTGGCAGCGGGCCGGTCACGGCACACCGGTGCTTGACGCATCCTGGCCGGCCTTCGATCCGGCAGCCCTGGTGCGCGACAGCATCGAGTTGGTGGTGCAGGTCAATGGCAAGCTGCGGGGGCGGGTTCAGGTATCCGCGGATGCCTCGCGGGAAGAGGTTGAGCAGGCCGCGCTGGCCGATGCCAACGTGGCACGATTTCTGGCCGCAGGGACGGTGCGCAAGGTGATTTTTGTCCCCGGCAAATTGGTTAACATTGTCGCATCATGAATTCTCGATCCCCGTTCACCGCATCACACTGCCATTCCTGGGTTGCCGTGACGCTGGTCTGCCTATGGACCACGCTCGTCGCCGGGTGCGGTTTTCACCTGCGCGGCGCGGTCGAGTTGCCGCCGTCGTTCGACAAGACCTATATCGATGCACCGGGAGTTGACCGCAAGATGGTGCGCTCGCTGAGTCAGTCGCTACGGGCGAGCGGTGTGCAGGTCGTATCGGATCGGGAAGAGGCCGGCGCGGTGTTGGCGCTCCGCCAGCAGTACGCCCGCCGACCTTTGTCGATGGATGACAACGCCGACGTGCGGGAGTTTGAACTGGTCTTTCAAGTCTATTTTCAGGTCCGGTCCGCCTCAGGAGAGACGCTGCTGCGTGAACAACAGGTGCAGCTGTACCGGGATTACACCTACGATAAGAACGACATCCTCGGCAAGAGCGAGGAGGAAGAGAATATCCGCGAGGACATGATGCGCGACGCGGTACAGCAGGTGATGCGGCGGCTGGAAACCAGCTTGGGTCAGGCTGGCTGATCGAGGGTCCGTGCAGATCAAGCCGGAACAGCTTGAGGGGCAACTCGCGCAGGAGCTGAAGCGGGTCTACCTGATCAGCGGGGATGAACCGCTGCGTATGGAGGAGTTGCGTGAGCACATTCTCGACGCCGCCGCGAAAGCGGGCTTCGTTGAACGCGTGCGTTTGGAGGTTCAGCGGGGATTCGACTGGGGCGAACTGAGGGCAGCCGCTCAGACGCAATCTTTGTTCGGCGACCGGCGGTTGATCGAACTGCGCGTCGGTTCCGGAAAAATCGGCGACAAGGGGAGCAAGGCACTGCTCGAATTCTCGGCGCAGGATGCCGATGTGGTGCTGCTCGTTACCGGGGGCCGTTTTGAAAAGAGTGTGCTCAATACCGCGTGGTACAAGGCGCTGGTTCGGGTCGGCACGGCCATCCAGGTCTGGCCGCTGAAGCGCGCGGAACTTGAACGCTGGATTCAACGGGCCTGCGAAAGGAGGGGTCTGGTGCTGGAGCGCCCTGCCGCGCAGTTGCTTGCCGGGCTCTGCGAAGGCAACAGTTTGGCAGCCGCCCAGGAGGTCGCGAAGCTGGCGTTGCTGCATGAGCCGGGGGAGCGGATCGGCGCCGCGGCGGTGACACAGGCGGTGGCGAGCAGCAGCCGCTATTCGGCTTTCGACCTGGTCGATGCCTTGGCGGATCGCCAGTCGGCGCGTTGGTCCGTCATTCTGGAGTCGCTCCGGCAGTCCGGTAGTGACCCGCTGCAACTGCTGGGTGCGTTGTTGTGGCAACTGCGTCGGCAGGAGGGCGGGGCAGGGCAGCGCAGCGGACTGCGGCTTTTGCTCGATGCGGCGCACGAGGTGGAGGCGGGCACCAAGGGGTTGATCAAGGTGTCGCCGTGGAACGCGTTGTTCGATTTCTGCATGCTGTGGCGCGGCAGTCGGTTACCGGAGGCAGCTGTGTGATGGATATCGTCGCCTATATGCAACAGGTGGGAGTGAAGGCCCGCGGTGCTGCGCGGACGCTGGCCGGCGCATCCACGGCGGCCAAGGACGTTGCACTGCAGCGCAGTGCCGATGCCATTGTTGCCGGCCGGGAGCGCATCAAGGCAGCGAACGAGATCGATCTGCGGACGGCACGTGAGAGCGGCACGCAGCCTGCGCTGCTGGATCGGCTCGAACTGACCGACGCGCGCATCGAGGCCATGGCGCAAGGCCTTCGAGAGATCGCCGCGTTGCCGGATCCGGTCGGTGCCATTGACGGGATGCGCGGTCGTCCATCCGGCATCCAGGTCGGGCGCATGCGTGTCCCGCTGGGGGTCGTCGGCATCATTTACGAATCGCGGCCCAACGTCACGGCGGACGCTGCCGGGCTGTGCCTGAAGTCGGGAAATGCCTGCGTGCTGCGGGGCGGTTCCGAGGCGTTGCAATCGAATCTCGCGGTTGCCGAGTGTGTCGGGCAGGGACTGGCGGATGCGGGTTTGCCGGAAGCCGCGGTGCAGCTGATCAGCACGGCCGACCGCGCGGCGGTCGGGGAGCTGATCACCGCGGCGCGATATGTGGATGTCATCATTCCCCGCGGGGGCAAGGGGCTGATCGAGCGTATCAGCCGTGAGGCCACCATCCCGGTGATCAAACATCTGGACGGCGTCTGCCACGTCTATATCGACCAGGGTGCGGATTTCGAGCAGGCGGTGGCCATCGCAATCAATGCCAAGACCCACCGCTACGGTGTCTGTAACGCCATGGAGACGCTCTTGGTCGCGCAGGCCGAGGCGGAGCGCATGCTGCCGGTGCTCGCGGAGCAATTCGCCGCAGCGGGGGTCGAGTTGCGCGGCTGCAAGCGCACCTGTGCCCTGGTGGCAGCGGCGGTTCCGGCCAGTGAGCAGGACTGGCGCGAGGAGTATCTGGCGCCCGTGCTGGCGGTGCGGGTCGTCGCCGACCTCGACGAGGCGATGGCGCACATCGCCGAGTATGGCTCAGGGCACACCGACAGCATCGTGACCCGTGATTGGCAACGCGCTCAGCGGTTTCTGCGCGAGGTCGATTCGAGTTCCGTGATGGTGAACGCGTCCACCCGGTTCGCGGACGGGTTCGAGTACGGGCTCGGCGCGGAAATCGGTATCAGTACCGACAAATTGCACGCCCGTGGCCCGGTGGGGTTGGAGGGTCTGACCACGCAGAAATACGTGGTCTATGGCAGCGGTCAGATTCGGCAGTGAGCAGTTCGCTATCGCTCCGTTCGGGGTCTCAGTGCTAGGGGTCTTCGGCGGCACCTTCGATCCGGTCCATATCGGCCATCTGCGCACCGCTTATGAGTTGCGTGCTCACTTGGGACTGACCGAGGTACGCATGGTAGTGAGTGGCTCGCCACCGCACCGTGCGCGACCAGCGGCCGCGGCGGCGGACCGCTGGAGGATGCTGGAGTTGGCTTTGGCCGGAGCCCCGCACTGCGGACTGGTGGCGGATCGCAGAGAGCTGGACCGCGCAGGACCCTCCTACATGGTAGATACCCTCGAGGAAATGCGCGCCGAAGCTGGCGAGATGCCAATCTGTCTGCTGCTTGGAACGGATGCCTTTGCGGGTCTTGCCCGCTGGCATCGCTGGACCGACATAGCGCGGCTCGCACATCTGGTCGTTGTTGCCCGTCCCGGTGACGGGGAGGTGTACGACGGGCCGCTACGCGCCCTGTGGGATCGGCGCACAGACGATCCGACGCGGCTCAGGGAGGTGCCGGCGGGCAGGGTCCTCACGGTGACCCTGACCCAGCTGGATGTTTCGGCAACCCGGATCCGCCGCCAGATTGCCGATGGGCTCGGGGCGGAATTTCTCACTCCCGCGCCCGTGGTCCGATACATCGAAACGCGGCGGCTTTACCTGGGACTCGTGGAATGCAATGGATAGTCTGACGCTGAAAGATTGGGTACTTGAAGTGCTCGCCGAGAAAAAAGCCTCGAATCCGGTCGCCATCGATGTCGCGGGGATCAGTTCGGTGACGGATTGGATGGTGTTCGTGACGGGCAATACCAGACGCCAGGTGAAAGCGTTGGCGAACGATCTGGTGGAGCAGGCCAAGGCACGCAAGTTAACGGTTCTGGGTGTCGAGGGGCTCGAGACATCCGAGTGGGTACTGGTGGACCTGGTGGATGTGGTTGTTCACATCATGCAGCCGGGACCGCGGGAGTTTTACCGGCTCGAGGATCTCTGGTCGGCACCGCAGGAGTCCGTGGTCTCCTGAGGCGTTGTCCCAAGGTTCCGGCAAACCCAGAACCCGATGAAGGTCATCATCGCCGCCGTGGCGCACAGGGCGCCTGACTGGGCGGAGGCGGGATTCGCCGAATATCAGGGCAGGGTACGGGACGGTGTCAGCGTCCTGTGTCACCGCGTCCAGCCGAGTCGGGGTGGGCGGGGTCAGCCGGTAAGTCAGCGCCTGGCGGATGAAGCGCGACGTTTACGGAAGTTGTTGCCGGCGCGGATTTTGACGGTGGCCCTGGACAGCCGCGGTGAGCCGATGGATACGCGGCAGCTTGCCGGACAACTGCGCGGCGCGATGCTCGATCGGGTCGACCTCGCCTACCTGATCGGCGGAGCGGATGGTCTGGACGCCAATCTCATCGACGAGGCCGATGTGGTCTGGTCCCTGGGGAAGACCACTTATCCGCATCATCTGGTGCGAATCATGGTGGCTGAGCAGCTCTATCGCGCCT
>JAYZWP010000141.1:0-9026 GCA_036142245.1 Pseudomonadota bacterium
AACCGCGCAATTCGCCCAGATCGAAATAGAGCGGCAACCTGGGCAACCGCACCATCAGCTTCTCGGCGATGTCTTCGAGCTCTCCCAAAGCCTGCTGCACTACTTCACCCGCCCCGGCGAGAAGGTCGCGGGCGCGCTGCAACACGGCGTGACCGCCATGCAGGTCCGCCAACGCCTGAAACCAGCCCTGCTGCTGGACCGGCAGATCGAGCTGCGTCAGCAGTGTGCCGATGTCCGGGTGCGCCTTGCGCTCGAGAGTCTCCTGCAACCGCAGTTCCTGCGCGGTCGTGAGGCCAGCCTGCTCACACATGCCGTGGAAAACGCCGACGTGACTCAACCCCAAGGTAGCCACCGGAACCCCGAGGTCTCGCAGCATTGCCAGCATCAACAGGATGACCTCGACATCGCTCTCCAACCCGCTGTGACCAAACAGTTCAACGCCAACCTGGAAAGGCGTGCGACTGACATCGATGGCTCGGGACCGCGCGGTCAGCACGGTGCCGGCGTAACAGTAGCGCGCCGGAACGTCGCCACGGCGCGCACCCCGCGTCGCGTCGATACGGGCAATTTGCGGCGTGATATCAGGCCTTATACCGAGTTGCCGTCCGGACAGAGGATCGGTGACCTGGAGCGTGTAATCGCGCAGATCACTCGCCGCGCCGGTGAGAAGGGATTCGAGAAACTCGACGATGGGCGGTTCGACCAGATCGTATCCCCGGCTGATGAAAAGATCCAGCACCCGACGACGTGCGGTCTCCAGCAACTCGGCACGCGACGCGGGCACATCCTCGATGCCCTGAGGCAGCAACCATTTCATGTCGACCGTCCGAGTGCGGGGACCCTACCGTCCACGCTCAATTGATGAGATAAAGACTGGTGGCACCGACCAGCATGCTGGTCAATCCAACCAGACGTACCACCCGATCATCCTGCTGCGAGATCAACAACATGACCTGTTTCAACCCCTTCGGATTAAGGAAGGGCGCGATGCCTTCGATAACCAGCACCAGGCAGAACGCCACCAATAGATCGTGCCACACGACGATGCAGTGCCGTCGTTACCGCCCGTCGATACGGCCGAAATACTGAAAAAACTCGTTATCGGGCTGGATTACCACGAGGTCATCCCCGGAATCCAACACCTCCCGATAGGCCTGAAGGCTGCGGTAAAAACTGTAGAACTCCGCATCCTGCCCGAACGCCTGCGCGTAAATATCGGTGGCAATGGCGTCACCTTCGCCTCGCAGGGCTTGTGCTTCGCGATAGGCTCTGGCCAGGGCGATGGTCCGCTCCTTGTCGGCCTCCGCGCGAATCTTCTCCGCTTCCTCTCCGCCCTGGGATCGCAGCTCTTTGGCAACCCGCGTGCGCTCCGCCTCCATCCGGCCATATACCGAACTGCTGACGTTAGCGGGCAGGTCCACCCGTTTGATGCGCACGTCGACGATTTCAACCCCGAAGTCACCTGCGACCTCGTTCGCCCGCTCCTGCAGAATACGCATGATCTCCGACCGGTCCCCTGACACCACTTCCTGAACCGTGCGTTTACCGAATTGATCGCGCGATAGATCGTTGATGATCTGACCGAGCCGGCTATTGATGTCGCCCGAGCCGACGGCGACGAAGTAGTCCGACACATCCTCGATGCGCCATTTCACGAACGCATCCACCACCACATTTTTCAGCTCGATGGTCTGATACTGCACCGACGCCGCGTCCAACGTCTGAATGCGGGCGTCATATTTCTGCACCGTGTGAATAATCGGTATCTTGAAATGAATACCGGGCTCGTAATCCGCTTTCACGATCTGACCGAGTCGAAACAGGATCGCCCGCTCTCGTTCGGAGACCGTGAATACACTCAGGCTGACGACCAGCAGCACGCCACCGAGCACCAACAGAGTCATGCTGAGAGTACGGTTCATCGACGTGGCTCCCGGCCGCGGCTGGATTCCCGGACGCGGCGCGCCTCGTCGCCGGTTACGGAGTTACCACTCGATGGCGGACGACTGATGCCCGAGCTGCCGACGCGCTCCGAGCCCATCATCTGATCCAGTGGAAGGTAGAACAGATTGTTGCCCTGTTCGGCGTCGATCACAACTTTACGATTGCGCCGCAGCACCTCTTCGAGTGCTTCGAGGTAAAGGCGCTCTCGTGTCACCTCGGGCGCTTTCTCATACTCAGCCAGAACACTGCTGAACCGGGTCGCCTCACCACCAGCCCTTTCGACAACTTCCTCCCGGTAGGCGTTGGCATCCGACAATATCCGTGCCGCCTCACCGCGTGCCTTCGGAAGTACCTCGTTACGGTATGCCTCGGCCTCGTTGATGAGTCGCTGCTTATCCTCCCGGGCCTTCACGGCATCAGCGAAAGCGGCCTGCACCTGTTCCGGGGGTTGAGCGTCCTGCATAATCAGCCGCGTGAGTTGCAATCCGGTGTCATAACCGTCCAGCAGTTGCTGCACCATTGCCTGCACCTGGGCGGTAACGACACCACGGCCCTCGGAGAGGATGAACTCCATCTTGCTCTTGCCCACGACTTCTCGAATCGCCGACTCGGTAACCTGATGCAGCGTCATCTCCGGATCAAGTACATTGAATAAATAGGCGCCGGGATCAACGATCCGATACTGCACCGCGAACTCTACGTGAATGATGTTCTCATCCTCAGTCAACATCAGTGACTCGCGCGGCACCACGGTTTTCTGGCCGGTACGCGCGTTACTGCGGTAACCGACCTCCGCCTCCCGAATTCGGCCTATGTTGACCCGTTCCACCCGCTCGAACGGATAGGGAACGTGCCACCGCAGTCCCGGCAGCGCGGTCGCCTGATAGGCGCCGAAACGCAGCACCACGCCGCGTTCACCTTCGTTGATCCGGTAAAACCCGGACAACACCCAAAACGCCAGAATGAGCACGAAGACACCCAGCAGAATCGTTCCACCGCCTGATCCGCCGCCAAGGCCTTTCCCCATACGCTCCCGTAACTTCTTGAACAGTTCGTCAAGATCGGGGGGACCCTGATCTTCCTGCTTTCGCCAAGGGTTCCGATCACCCGGACCACCGGGGTTATTCCACGCCATTTATAGGGTATCCGCTGTGGGGTCCAACCGAAAAAGATGGACCGGGAGAGAAAATTAGGGCAAGCGCCACCACGCGTTCAACAGTATAACGTCGTGTCCGGAGCAGAACGGTTAACGGTCAAGCTGACTCGGTGACTTGTAACCGCACACACGGTTGGTTTTTTTTGGGGAACTGTCCATCGCTCGACTGGCTGTCTCTATCCGCGCCCGCCTCGAAACATTCCCGATCTATCCCCAGTTCTGCGCAAAGAGCGGAGAGCCGTGCTGATTCGGCACTGACCTGCACCTGCCAGCGACCATCAGCCAGAAACGACTCGTCAACTTCGCCGGACAGAGCAAAAAGGCGTGCGCGTAACTCACCGTTACAAAAAGGAAAGGTTGCCCGCCACTGCTGTTCCTCATGGGCCAGCGCAGCGGCGATCACTTCCAAGAGTCGTACACATCCCTCCCCCGTCCGGGCCGAGACCCGAACAGTCCCGCCCCCCTCAGGAAGGGCCTGCGTTGCGGACTCATCAACCAGATCAGCTTTATTCAACACAACCAGTTCCGGCAACTCACCTGCACCGACCCGCTCAAGCTCCTCTCTAACCGCCACAACGCGCGCATGGTTCGGTTCACTCGCGTCCACCACGTGCAACAGCAGATCAGCGTTGACAACCTCCTCGAGGGTCGCCCGAAACGCCATAACCAACTCGGCTGGCAGATCCCTGATGAAGCCGACGGTGTCGGCAAGGATGAATTCGGAACCGCGCGCCATAGCGACCCGACGCAACGTCGGGTCCAGGGTGGCAAAGAACTTATCAGCGCTGAAAACCGAGGCCCCCGTCAGCCGGTTGAACAACGTGGACTTGCCGGCGTTAGTGTATCCAACCAGCGCTACCGTTGGCACTTGGTTGCGCTGACGGGCGCGCCGGCCGAGGCCGCGACGGCGGCGAATAGCGTCAAGCCTGGATTCCAGTGTCACCTGACGGCGCCGCAACAACCGTCGGTCCGTTTCCAGCTGCGTTTCGCCGGGCCCGCGTAGGCCGATACCACCTTTCTGGCGTTCCAAATGGGTCCAGCCGCGCACCAATCGGGTCGCCAGGTGATTCAGTTGCGCCAACTCCACCTGCAGCTTACCTTCGTAGGTCCGTGCCCGTTGCGCAAAGATATCGAGAATCAGCGCGGTACGATCGACCACTCGACAGCACAGCGCCTTCTCCAGATTTCTTTCCTGGATCGGTGACAAGGCAAAATCGAACACCACCGCCGTGGGCCCGCATTCGCGCACCAGATCCGCAATTTCGGCAACCTTCCCGCTAGCGATGAAGGTGCGGGGGTTGGGCCGCCGCACACGTGCCGAACAGGCAAGGAGTAACTGGGCGCCCGCCGCCTCGACCAGCGCCACGGCTTCCGTCAGCCCGGTCTGGTCACTAGCCGCCGCACGCTCGTAGACCAGCAAGACCCGCTCGCGACCATCCTGGTTTGGTAGGTCCTGATCCGCCGGGTCCTCCCCCGCAAGCACCCCGGGGGATTCACCCATACAAAACGATACCCAGACTCTTAAGCCTCCTCCGCGTCCTGACCTTCCTGCTCGACGATGGTCGGAACCTTCACCGCGCGGCTGGGCACGACAGTCGAAATGGCGTGCTTGTACACCATCTGGGAAACCGCGTTCTTCAACACCACCACGTACTGATCAAATGCTTCGATCTGACCTTGCAATTTGATCCCATTTACCAGGAACACAGATACCGGAACCCGCTCTTTACGCAAGGTGTTGAGAAAGGGATCTTGCAGCCCCTGACTCTTTTTCATTTGCAAATACACTCCAGTCAGTTGATCACCCCGCTCGCAAGGGTTTCACGAGCTTCATGATTTCCGGGCTGCCGCACCGGCAAACCGGCCGCGGTTTATCCATCATCCGTGGGCGAGAGGCGCATTATAGCCGTCGTGGCGCAGAAATCAGCGCACCTGGATGACGCGATCGCCCAAATTGCGCGGCATGACATCCCGGACAAGGGTCTCGACCCTGGACTCCAGTTTGTCGATCTGGCCACTCGATAGCCAGTGCCCTGTCGGTTCGCCACGCAACCAGGTCATCTGGCGCTTGGCGAACTGCCGAGTGGCGGTCGTAATGCGCTGAGCCAGTTCCGCGCGCCCCATCTCGGCATTCAGGTATTGCAGGACCTGCCGGTAACCCACGGCCCGCAGTGGCGGCGCGTCGCCGGCCCCGGGAAACTGCTCCAGGATATTCTGAACTTCCGCCACCAGACCCGCTTCAAGCATCCGGTCAACCCGGTCCGCGATCCGTCGGGCAAGACGGGCGCGATCCGGTTCGACCACTATCAGTGTCAGAAAACGCCACCCCGGCGCCGGTTCTGTTGACGCACCATGCCAGTGCTCCGCCAGTGGGCGACCGGTCAGCAGATAGACCTCAAGGGCACGCTCCAGACGCTGTCTGTCCGCCGGATCAATCCGTGCCGCAGCCTCCGGATCAATTGCCTCGAGCCACTCCCGCGGCGTGGCAAACCCAGCCTCGTGAGCCCGCGCGTCGAGCCCGCGACGCAACGCCTGATCCGCGCTGGGCAGTCCGGACAGTCCCTTCAACAGCGCCTGGAAATAGAGCAGGGTGCCACCCACCAGCAGCGGGATCCGGCCTGCCTGTAACGCGGCAGTCATGGACTCCAGGGCATCACGCCGAAAATCTCCGGCGGAATAGGTTTCCGTCGGGTTACGGATATCGATCAGATCGTGGGGGAAAGTACGCAGTACCCGCGCGCTTGGTTTCGCGGTACCGATATCCATCCCGCGAAACACCTGGGCTGAATCAACGCTGATCAGCCTCAGCGGAAACCGCTGCGCGAGGCGCAGCGCCATGGCGGACTTTCCGGTGGCAGTTTGCCCCTTGAGTACGATCGCCCAGTTGGCGCCTGATGACTCTCCTGGCACCGGTTGAAGCGAAACCATCAGATGGTGATCATTCCGAGTCCGGGTCTTGTGACAGGTAACGGCCGACCGGCCTGCCGGCATCTCCGGTATCGGGAGAAAACCCTGCACAGCCGGTTTGCACCAGAATCCCGGGCGAGGCGGCATTGCTTACCATCCATGATGACGCAACATCACTTTCTGCTCGCGCGCGATGCCTTAGATTCACTGAAACGACACCGGCGGTGAACGGCGTTTACAGGCTAGGGCCCGTTGAGGCTCGCGAGTTTACGGTCCGCGGACCCGTGCGGCATACTCGATCAGCCGACCGCCGGCCTTTCAGACCGCCAGGCGGCAACTTGCCGAGGATTAAGCAGTTATGCACGACATCGTCGCCACCGCGTGCATCATGAGCACGGGGGAAGAGGTGCTGCGCGGGGAGTTGATCGACTCCAACAGCGCCAGCCTGTCCCAACTCCTGGAGGAAAGCGGACTCGCTGTCCAGGCGATGTTTACGGTCGGCGACCGGCGCGAAGATCTCGTCTGGGCCATCGAAAGCGCCTTGCAGCGCGCGGAATATCTGTTCATCACCGGAGGTCTGGGCCCCACGACGGATGATCTCACTACCGAAGTCGTGGCCGATCTGGCCGAGGTCGAGCTGTTTTTTCACGAGCCGAGCTGGCGATACATCGAGGGTAAATTCCAGGAATTCAACATTCCGCTCACCGAGAACAACCGCAAGCAGGCGCTGTTCCCGCAGGGCGCCAACGTACTCCCCAATCCTAACGGCACAGCGCCGGGCTTCAGCTTCCAATTACAGCGCGGTGGAACGACCCGCACCATCATCGCCCTGCCCGGTCCGCCGCGTGAGATGCAGCCCATGGCGGAGTCCTTCGTCGCGACCATTCCGGGCGTCTCCAGCCCGAGCCACCTGTTCATGCGATTCTTCGGTATCGGGGAGTCCAGCCTCAGCGAGACGCTCGGTCCCTGGGCCGAACAGAACAACGAAGAGCTGGGTTTCCGCCACCTCTTCCCGGAGGTGGAGGCGAAGCTCTACGACGCCACTCCCCGGGCCCGCGATTCACTTCGAGCCTACGTGCTGGAAAACCTTGGGGATGTCCTGGTGGACTTCTCCCGCCACTCGATTCCGGATTTGTTCGCCCAGTATCTGCAGGCGTCAGGTCAGACCTTCGCCACGGCGGAGTCCTGTACCGGCGGCCTGGTCGGTAAATTAATCACCGATGCACCGGGCGCATCGGAGTATTTTCGTGGCAGTGTCGTGAGCTATCACAACGACCTGAAAACGTCGCTGCTCGGTGTTCCGGAAGACGTGATCGCGCAATGGGGCGCCGTAAGTCAGCAAAGCGCGGAGGCGATGGCAGCGGGGGTTCGCGAGCGCACCGGTGCCGACCTGACGCTCAGCGTGACCGGTATCGCGGGGCCCGGCGGGGGGACCGACGAGAAACCCGTCGGAACCGTCTGGCTCGGCAGGGCAACGGCACAGGGCATCGACTCGCGCCAGGCACGGGTGTTTCCCGGTCGTGAGCGCGTCCGGATCTGCTCCGCCTACGAGGGGATGCGGTGGCTGATGACCGACTGGTTGGCGCAGCGGTGGCGCACCGGCGACCGGTGAATCCGATAACCCGGCTCGGCGTGTTACCCATCACCTCCGCCGGTTGACCCACAACGGCGCGATGGACCAGGTCACCACAGCACAGCGGTTGGCAACGACCCCGGTCCGCGCGATCCACCTGCGTGTGCTGCTGCTGTGCACGCTCATCAACCTTCTGGATGGCTTCGATATTCTGGCCATTTCCTATACGGCGCCTGCCATCAGCGAGGCCTGGAATATCGGCAAGATGGAGCTGGGGTCGGTGTTTGCCGCGGGCATGATCGGCATGGCCGTCGGGTCGCTGGTGTTGGGTCCGCTGTCCGATCTGATCGGCCGCAAGGGGGCCATCCTGACCTGTCTGCTGATCATCGCAACATCGATGCTCGCCACCCCGGGCGCCGCCAGCGTGACGCAACTGGTCGTCCTGCGGGCGATCACCGGTGTGGGTATCGGTGGCATTCTGCCGGCGCTGAACACCATGGTGGCGGAGTTCGCACCGGAGCGACGGCGAAATCTGATGGTGAGCACCATGCATCTGGGCTATCCCATAGGTGCCACCGCTGGCGGATTTCTCGCGGCGTGGACCATTCCGGAGTTCGGCTGGGGCAGCGTGTTCACCATCGGTGGCGTCGCCACACTCTGCATGTTTCCTCTGGTTCTGTTCGGCTTACCGGAATCGCCGGAATTTCTCTGCTCCCGCGGAACGCAGCGTTCCCGGGCCCAGCTGCAGCGGATCATGATCGCGGCTACCGGGCAAGCGCCCGAGCCGGACAGCCTGACGCCCGCCCACGCCATCGCCAACCAAGGCAAGAGTCGATTCCTGAGCGGATTTCTGGCGCTGTTTCGCTCCGGGAACACAAAGCCCACACTGCTGCTCTGGAGCGCCTACTTCTGTGGATACCTGACCTTCTATTTCTTGCTGAGTTGGATCCCCACTATCCTGGTAGACAGCGGTTTGCCCCTGGAGCAGGCAATCTATGTGGGTATCGCGCTCAATCTTGGCGGCGGGGCCGGCATGCTGCTACTCGGCGCGCTCACCGGACGCGACAATCTGCGGACTTTTGTCGCTGCCGCCTTTGTGTTGGCGTGCATCGGCATGTTTATTTTCAGCATCACCGACCTGCCGCTACGTCACATGCTGCTGCTGACCGGTGTGATCGGTTTTTTCGGACTTGCCGGCCTGATCGGCCTCTATTCGATCGCCGCCAGGCTCTACCCGGCACCCGTCCGTGCAACCGGCGTCGGCATCTCGGTCGGCATGGGCCGGCTCGGCGGCATCGCCGGTCCCCTCGTCGGAGGTCAACTCATGGCGCTCGGATGGGGGATGCGGGACTACTTCACTCTGCTCGGAGCGCCTCTGATTCTGGCGGCCATCGCGATTCTCGCCATGGGGACCAGATCACTGTCCGACACGGACGCGGACACCAC
>JAYZWP010000142.1:0-3776 GCA_036142245.1 Pseudomonadota bacterium
GGGCGCAACATAGGTATCGTCCGCGTCGTCCAGTTCGGTGACAGGTGCCGCCACACTCTCGCCACGACGCTTGCGTAACGTCCGCACACCAAATACCAGCAGAACAAGCACGACTATGCCGCCACCGATGGGTACCAGATTGGCAAGGAGCACGTCGACCAGTCCGGGCGCCGGCGGCGCGACGGGAACGGGGGGCGGAGCACGTGTTGCAGGCTGCGGCTCGGCGGGCTTCTCGGTCGCCTCCGGCGGGGCGGTATCTATTTCAGTTGCCGGCTGGTCGACGGGTGTCGCGTCGTCAGCGCTCTGCGCCACGGAGGCGCTATCGTCATCAATCCCGATTCCGGTATCGCCGCCGATCCCCGCCAATGGGTCTTCCGGAAGCGGCGCTTCGTCCAACCCTTCCTCATCGAATGCCGACCCATCGGATGCCGGTTCCTGTCCGTCGGTACGCTGCCCGTAAGACGAATCCGCCGACTCGGCATCTTCCACGTCGGACCGTTGCGAACCTTCCTCCGGCGCGCTGTCAACCGGTCCGGGCGCGCGCATTCCGTCCCGATTCTCCAACTCTTCGATCAGCTGCTGGAATCTGGCAATCTGATTTTCCAGCGCCGAAATTCGGTCTTTTAGTTCATCGTTTTCCTGGCGCTGGGAATCGAGTTGCTCCTCAAGCAGCAGAACCTGTTGTCTCGCTTCGCCGGAGACTGTGTCCAGGTCTCCGGTTCCGGCCGCAGACGCGGCGTCCGCCGACGGCACATCTTCGCGATCATCCCGGACCAGGCGTACGGTAGCGGGCCTCTCGGCTGCATCCGGTTTGCCGGCGGCAGGAGGGGTGACCGGTCCGGGCGACCCCCGTTCCACCACGCCGGACTCGTCGGCCAGTCCCGATGCCTTGCCGTCAGATGAGCGCCCGCTCGCCGTTCGCCAGGCTGACTCCTGACGACGCAACGCAGCGATCGCTTCGGCGTTCGAAATGGCATCTACCGCCGCCTGGTCGGGCAGTCGTAATACCTGGCCCGGAAGCAGCCCATGCGCGTTCCCGCCGATGAAGGCACTCGGGTTGGCTTCCACGATCGCCATCATCAACGGATTGATCTCATTCGCGCTGCTGGCGTAATGACTGGCGATTTTCCACAGAGTGTCCCCTTCGTGGGTGGGGCCGTAGCTACTGTCCCGGGCAATCGCTTCACCAGCTACTGCTTGCGGAGGAGCCTCGCTGGCCGCGGTTGTGGCCGGAGGTAAGCCGGGCGGCAGCGCCTGTGTGGCGGATTCGGCAGGCGGTGCCATGGGAGCCACCAGAGGAGCGACGCTGGACGGCAACCCGGGCGGATCCAGGAAGACGACATATTCCTTGAAGACCAGCCCATCATTCGACGCCAGTTCGACGATGAAATTGAGCAGAGGCTCCTTCAGCGCCTGCCGCGACGTGACTTTGATATACGGCAGCTCGGTATCCGGTTCTTCCTCCACCGCGAAGCGCAGATTGGTGAGGTGAAAGCCGCGGTCGATCCCGGCGCGCCGGAACTGTTCAGGGGGAGCCAACCGAACGCGCATTCCCGCGGCATCCCCCGGTTCGGCTCCCACCACCTCTATGACGGCGTCCATGGTTTCCGTCAGGGAGGACTTCACTTCAATGCTGCCGAGCCCCAGCGCATACGCGCTCAGCGGCGCCAACGCCAAGGCGGCGAACCAGCCGATGAGCAACCTTTTGAGCATTTTCTCTCCCTGTGCGCCGGCCGCCCCTTTCAGGAGCAGCCGAAACTCGCCGTCAACCCGGCAGAAAAGCAGACGGTGAAACCGAATTTTTTCAGAAAGTTAGGCTATCAAACTCGAATGCGCATTACAAACCCACAATCACCCGTTGTCAATGATGAAGTTTTAGATTACGGGTCCCTGACGTTTCCGCCCTTGGTCCGAGGCGGATGGAACCCTCCGCGCGCCCGCTACGCAAAGCGCTCATTCCCACCGTTCGCCCCGCCTCAATCGATGGACCCGAACCGGGTTCACGCGTCGCTCCTCATCCGACGGCCGTACTTTAACGTTCGAGCAACAGCTCCGCTATTTGAACACTATTGGTCGCCGCGCCCTTGCGCAAATTGTCCGACACGATCCACAGACAGATGCCCCGTGGATGGGAGATGTCCTCCCGAATTCGGCCGACGAACACGTGGTCGTCGCCGGCCCCGTCAGAAACCGCCGTGGGGTAGCCCCCGGCCCGCCTTTCATCCATCACGATGACGCCCGGAGCGCTGGCAAGCAGTTCGGTCACCTGAGCAGCCGACAGCCGTTGCCGGGTTTCGATGTGCACCGCCTCGGAATGACCGCTGAATACCGGAACACGTACCGCGGTCGGGTTCACCTGAATCTGCGGATCCCCCAGGATCTTGCGGGTTTCCCACACCATTTTCATCTCTTCCCGGGTATAGCCGCTGTCGAGAAACTCGTCGATGTGCGGTACCACGTTGAAAGCGATCTGTGCCCCGAAGGCTACGGGAGCGCCGGGACGCTCACCGGAGACAATCTGTCGGGTCTGCCGGTCCAGCTCGTCCACGCCTTTCTGGCCCGCGCCGGAAACCGCCTGGTAGGTGGCAACGTTTATGCGTTCTATTCCAACCGCGGCATGGATCGGGTTCAGTGCCACCACCATCTGAATGGTAGAGCAGTTGGGGTTGGCGATGATGCCGCGCCGGTGATGCTCTTTCAGCGCCTCGGGGTTTACCTCCGGGACCAGCAGTGGGACGTCATCGTCGTAGCGGAAACAGGAGGTGTTGTCGATGACCACCGCGCCGGCGGCAGCGGCGCGCGGCGCATGCAGTTTCGAGATCGACCCGCCGGCGGAGAACAGGGCAATGTCGACTCCGGAGAAATCAAAGGTATCGAGCTCCTGGACGCGAAGCTCGCGATCCCGCCAACCCAGAACGGATCCCGCGGAACGGGCACTGGCCAGCGCGTGGAGTTCGTTAACAGGAAATTTCCGCTCCGCGAGGAGTTGCAGCATGGTACGGCCCACCGCTCCAGTGGCGCCGACAACGGCAACGTTTACAGGTGATTTCATGACCTCCGCCAATACTGATTCGAGGGTGGGAACATCAGCGCCGGAGTCATCCCGCGCTCCGGATGGCCGCCACCACGGCGTCACCCATTTCGTGGGTGGATACCGTCTCGCTGCGCGCCGCCGCGATGTCGGGGGTGCGCAGCCCCCTGTCGAGGACCGTGGCCACCGCACCGTCGAGCACGTTGCCCAGATCCGGCCGATCGAAACTGTAACGCAGCATCATGCTCGCCGACAGGATGGTCGCCAGGGGGTTGGCCTTACCCGTTCCGGCGATATCGGGGGCCGAGCCGTGCACCGGCTCGTAGAGGCCCTTGTTATCGGCATTCAAGGATGCCGACGGCAACATGCCGATGGAGCCGGTGAGCATCGCGGCGCAATCTGACAGGATATCGCCGAACAGATTCCCGGTGACGACGACATCGAACTGTTTGGGGGCACGCACCAGCTGCATGGCGGCGTTGTCCACATACATGTGCGACAGCTCCACGTCAGGAAAGTCCCGTCCTACGTCGATCACCGTCTCACGCCAAAGCTGACTCACATCCAGTACGTTGGCCTTGTCCACTGAGCAGAGCCGCCCACCGCGCTTGCGCGCAGCATCAAAGGCAACCCAAGCGATGCGACGGATCTCCGCCTCACCGTACACCATGGTGTTGAAGCCGGTGCGCTCCCCGACGCGAACCTCGATGCCGCGCGGTTCCCCGAAATAGATGCCACCGGTCAG
>JAYZWP010000143.1:0-6760 GCA_036142245.1 Pseudomonadota bacterium
TGCCGCCGCGGTGCAGGTTGGACCGGAACTCGCCTTCCCGGGCGGTGCGCTGCATGGCCGCCACCACCTTTTCACCGATCACGAGGCAGCGGATGTCACTGCCTCCGGCCTCACTGATGAATTCCTGAACCAGAATGTTCGCCTTCAGGCCGAAGAACGCTTCGATCACGCTCTCCGCCGCCTTCGGGTTTTCCGCCAACACCACGCCGATTCCCTGGGTCCCTTCCAGCAGTTTCACCACCAGCGGAGCGCCCCCGACCATGTTGATCAGGTCCTCTATATCGTCCGGCGAATGGGCAAAACCGGTGACCGGCAACCCGACTCCGCGCCGCGCCAGCAGTTGCAGCGCCCGCAGCTTGTCGCGCGAGCGGGTAATGGCGACCGATTCGTTGAGCGGATAGACCCCCATCATTTCGAACTGGCGCAGTACCGCGGAACCGTAAAAGGTGACGGAGGCGCCGATACGGGGAATGACGGCGTCGAACTCGTTCAGTTCCTTACCCTTGTAGTGGATGGTCGGCTTGTGGCTCGCGATGTTCATGTAGCAGCGCAACACATCCAGCACGACGACCTCGTGTCCGGCGGTCTGGGCGGCTTCGCAGAGGCGGCGGGTCGAGTAGAGCTTCGCGTTGCGGGAAAGGATCGCGATCTTCATAAGGACGAAACAGATGACTCCGGTGGGTGAACGGGATGCCGCGGGCGCCCGGTGACATAGGAGCGCGCCGGGTCGACCTGAGCCCCCAGTTGCGCCAGGGCGGTGCGACCCAAGAGGAAACGAAATAGCATACTGTCTCTGTTGGTCAGGGTGATTTCGGGGTGAATGACGCGCCCGGCCAGCGTCACTTCCGTGACGATCACCCAGCGGGTTTCGCTATGGCCGCCGGAGTCCCGCACCTTACGCCGGTCGCATACCTGTGCGTCGCAGGTCACCGCGTCGGCGGTGGTGCGCTGCAGGGGATGCACCCCAAACCGTACCCGCTGACTGTCGCCCTTCCGATAGGGCTCAAGCCAGAAGGCGTGCAGCGCCGAGGTTCTGGCACCGGTGTCCACCTTGGCCTTCACGCGGGTGAGGCCGAGTTCCGGCAGCGCGATCCATTCGCGCCAGCCGAGCGTCAAAGGCGCATCGCGGGATTCGACTGTTTCGGCCCGATTGCCTTCCCGTTGAATGGTCAGGTGCGGTCCGCCAGACGGAAGTTCATCGTCCGGTCGTTGTAGTAGAAGCCGGATAACTGGATCACCAGGGACAGGATGGTCTCGTCGCCCTGGTTGAAATGGCCGTGCCACAGAATCGGTGGTGTCAGTGAGACCTGACCATCCTCCCATTCCACCCGGATCGGATCGACGATCGCCCGGTCGTCGCCCAGACCCGGTCCCAACAGGGAGTAGCAGTTGTTGCCGCCCTGGATGACGTAGGTGAGGGCCGCAGCCGTGTGGGAGTGCACCGTGTTGGCGGCGCCGGGCAGCAGCCGGTTCAGATGGGCGAACAGGATCGGCGTCGCCAGTTTCTCCTGGGTGAGGTTTTCGTTGGAGAGGAATACGCCGGATGCCGTAATCCCCATCTGCTCGTACTCATCCAGCTTGGCCGACAGCAACTCGGCAGGGTAGTGGGTGAAGGGTGTCCGTTCGTCCGGTGTTACCTGCCAGCCGGCGTATCGGGCCGCGGGGGAGTCGTCGACATGGAAGTAGCGGATGCCGTCGGTTCCCGCCACGACCCGCGCGCCTTGGCTACCCGGAACACAGGCGATATCCCCGGTCGCCAGTTCCACCGTTTCGCCGTGCACGGTCAGTTCGCCCGCGCCGGAAAGTATCAACAGAATCACGGCGCCAGCCCCTTCTCCGAGGGTTTGCGTCCCGGCGGCAGCGAGATCCCGGGTGCCGGACAGCAGGGTGGGGAGCGTCGCCGGCCAGGGAACGCCCAGCTGGTCGCTGAAGTCGAGCAACCCGTCGCGCTCGGTGCGAACCGCGGCCGGGAGGACCTTTTCGATGGCGGGCGGCAGCGCCGCACCCAGGAAATCCCGTTCGCTGAAACAGACCGCGCGGCGGGCGGCGGGGGTGTCGAGCCGGTTCTTTTGTGGAACGGTGCGGTAATCGATCGCGTGCGCCTGGGACATGTTCGGTACTCCTCGGTTAATGGCGGGCTGCGACGCCATGTGCGGGGTCAGTCGCGGAAATTGATGAACTGCAGCGGCATGTCGAGTTCAGCCTCTTTCAGCAGCGAGATCACCTGTTGCAAATCGTCGCGCTTCTTGCCGGTCACCCGTACCTGGTCGCCCTGGATTGCCGCCTGAACCTTGAGCTTGCTTTCCTTGATCCGTTTCACGATCTGCTTGCCCAGCGGCTGGGAGACACCTTCCCGAACCGTTACCGGGAGCCGCGTTTCGGCGACGTTGCTCTCGGCCGTGCCGGTTTCGAGTGCGCGGATGTCGATTTTTCGAGCAGCAAGCTTGTTTTTCAGGATATCCAGAACTTGTTCGATCTGAAACTCATTCGGCGCCGTAACGGTGAGCTGATTCGCGTCCTGGGTGACCTTGGCACCGCTGCCCTTGAGATCGAACCGGTTCGACACCTCCCGGTTTGCCTGGTCGACGGCGTTGGTCAGTTCGTGTTGATCGATTTGTGAAACGATGTCAAAGGAGGGCATCTGATGTCATGAGAAGGTTGGGATGGTGAGCGACTCGGACATCGAGTGATGTTCGGAATGACCAGGGGGCTTGTCAAGCGAGCGGCTTGCGCGTTGGGCGGATGCGCGAGACCAGCGCGGCCACGGCGCACAGCGCAAAGAAGGGCCAGTAGGCCAGGGCCAGCGTCGTGTGCAGCGTCGCCGGGTCGGTCTGCGCCAGATCGGCGCCGCTGCCCAGCACCATGACAAACACCAGCAACACGATGCCCATGGAACTCATCTGGCCGATCAGACGCATGGTCTGGAGCAGCCCGCCGGTGACGCCGACCTGCCGCGGCGCTACCGCGGACAGGGCGGCGGTGGCATTGGGTGGAGAGAAACAGGCGATGCCGGCCCCGAGCAACACCAGCCCCAGTGTCACGGACGCCGTTCCGGCAGCGCCGACCGTGACCGCGAGCACCGCCACCCCGGCAGCGCACAAGCCACCCCCCAGGGTAGTGAGGGTGCGCGGTTGCCAGGAGTCGGACAGGCGCCCGGCGAGGGCCGCGAGAAAAACCTGCGCCACCGGCTGGGCGAGCAGGACCAGTCCGGCCTGTTGCGGGTTCAAGCCACGCGCGTATTGCAGATAGAGACTCAGCAGGAAGCCGACGCCGAAAGTGCCGCAATAGAGTGCCAGCGCGCTCCCGGTAGCCGCGGCGACGCCCGGGTTGCGGGTCAACAGGTCGAGATCCAGCAGCGGCGAAGGGGTGCGGCGTTGATGGAGGAAAAAAGCGGCCAGCAACAGCAGACCGACGAGGACCCGCGAGATGCCGGCGCCACCGCTGGCCAGAATCAAGGCGCCGAGGCCGCCGATGAGCAGCAGCGATCCGAGGATGTCGAAGCGCTCCCCGCGGGCTTCCGCCCACTCCCCGCGCACGTGGCGGGCGCACAGCAGCAGGGCGGTAGCTGATATCACACCCGACAGATAGAACAGACTGCGCCAACCGACCTGGTAGGTGAGGATGCCTCCGATCACCGGGCCGCAGGTCATGCCGACATATACGGCGGTGATGTTGATGCCGATGGCTCTGCCGCGCTTTTCCGGTGGTGCCACCGACACCATGATGGCGTGGCTGGTCGCGAAAATGAAGGCGCCGGCGACCCCCTGGATCAGCCGCAAGCCGATCAACCCGGGGCCGCTGTCGGCCAGTGGCAGGGCGAAGCAGCTCAGGGCAAGCAGCGCCACCCCGATCAGGAAAAAGCGCCGTCTGCCCAGGATGTCGGCCAGCCGGCTCAGCGGCAGCATCAGGACGGATGCCGACAGAAAGTAAGCGGTGTTGAACCAGCCCAGCGTGATGGCGTCGAGTCGGTACTCCGCGGCAATCGCGGGTAGCGCCACGTTGATGGAACTGGCGAGAAACGGGGTCGCGAAACTGGCCAGCGGGACGACCAGCAGGGCGGCGAGAAAAGCGCTCCCTTGCGGGTGCGCCGCGGTATCACTCATCGGTGGGGTGGTTTCAGCGGCTGCTCAAACGCCCGCCGGCTGCGCGCCGCTACTGTCGGGTCGTAGATCCGGTTCGATCTCCTGCTTACGTTGCGGAACCAGGTAGGTGTAAGCCGTAGGGACCACGAACAGGGTCAGCAGCGAGCCGAATACCAATCCGCCGACGATGGTCCACCCGATCGGGTGGCGACTTTCCGCCCCCGCGCCGGTGGCGAAGGCGAGCGGAACCGCTGCCAGAACCATGGTGGCGGAGGTCATCAGGATCGGTCGCAGCCGGCGCACCGAAGCCTGTATGACCGCTTCGGTGCGTTCCAGGCCGCGGGCCTGCATCTGATTGCCGAATTCGACGATCAGGATGCCGTTCTTGGTGATCAGTCCGACCAGCATCAGCATGCCGATCTGGCTGTAGACGTTCAGCGTCTGTCCGGCGAAATAGAGGGCGCCGAGGGCGCCGGTCACCGCCAGCGGCACGGTCAACAGAATCACGAACGGGCCGGAGAAACTTTCGAACTGTGCCGCCAGCACCAGGTAGATGAACACCAGCGCCAGCACGAAAGTGAGGTACAGGGCGCCGCCGGATTCCTTGAATTCGCGGCTGACACCGTCGTAATCAATTCGCGAGGAGGCCGGCAGGATCTCCTTGGCGGTGCGCTCAAGGAAGGCCAGCCCATCGCCCAACGCGTAACCCGGCGCGACATTGGCCTTGATGGTCGCGGAGCGCAGCCGGTCGAAGTGGTTCAGTTCCTTGGGGGCGACCGTCTCCCTTACCGTGACCAGATTCGACAGCTGCACCAGTTGGCCGCCGCGGCCGCGGACGTAGATGTCCCGCAGGTCAGCCGGGGTGGTGCGTTCGCGGTCCTCGATCTTGACGATCACCTCGTACTGCTCACCCGCCCGCTTGAAGCGCGTGACCTCCCGCCCGCCGAGCAGCGTTTCCAGGGTGCGCCCGACATCCGCCACGGCGACACCGACGTTGGCCACTTTGTCCCGATCCACCTGCACCTTCAATTGAGGTTTGCTGAGCTTGAGGTCGGTATCCAGGTTGATCAGCCCCGGGTACTCTTCGGCCCGGCGCATGATTTCGTCCACCGCCGTCTGCAATTCCTCGTAAGTGTTGCCCTGGATGACGAATTCCACCGGTGTGGAGCGGTAACCCCCCAACCCGAGGGAGGCGCGGTTGATGGGAAATCCCAGAACGCCCGGCAGGGCGAACAGCTTTGGCGCCATTTCGGCGGTAATCTCGAACTGGCTACGCTCACGCTCGTCCCAGTGCGACAGGGTGACAAAGGCGACGCCAACATTAACCGGAGCAGGACGGGACACACCGGGGGAGGTGACCATGAAGGAGGTGACGACCTCCGGAATCGAGGAGATGATTTTCTCCGCCTCCAGCACGTATTTGGTGGTGTAGTCGTAGCTGGCCCCTTCCGGGGCGATCATCATCGCCACGAAGTCGCCGCGGTCTTCGAACGGCGCCAGTTCGGAGTGAAGATTGGTGAACAGGAAATAACTGGCGCCGGCGGCCAGCAGACCCACCAGCACCACCACGGGGCGTGCTCGCAGCGTGGTACGCAAAGTTCGCTCGTAGCCGTTGTTGAGAGCGGTGAACCAGCGCTCGGTCGTCTCGAACAGGCGGTTGTGGCGCTGCACCGGTTTCAGCACTTTGGCACAGAGCATCGGCACCAGGGACAGGGCGACGAATCCGGACACCGCCACCGCGCCGGCCAGCGCCAGGGCAAACTCCTGAAACAGCCTGCCGGTGGTACCCGTAAGGAATGCCAGGGGTACGAACACGGCAATCAGCGTAATCGTCATGGCGAGCACCGCGAAGCCGATTTCCCGGCTGCCTTCATAGGCGGCCTGCCTGGGCGGCAGACCCTCTTCGATGCGGCGATAGATGTTCTCCAGCATGACGATGGCGTCGTCGACCACCAGACCGATGGCCAGCACCAGCGCCAGCAGCGTGAGGATGTTGATGGAGAAGTCCATGACGAGCAGCAGCACCGCTGCGCCGATGAGCGACACCGGAACCGCGAGGGCAGGGATGATGGTGGCGCGCAGCGAGCGCAAGAACACGAAAATGATCAGCACCACGAGGATCAGCGCCTCGTAGATGGTCTGGTAGACCGCATCGAGGGATTCCTCGATGAAGATGGCTTTGTCCGTCCCGATCTTGAACTGCATGCCTTCCGGCAGGGAAGCGAGAATCGCCGGTAACTCCGCCTTGATGGCGTTGGCCACCTCCAGGGAGTTGGCGGTCGATTGCTTGACGATACCCAGCCCTACCGCCGGGAAGCCGTCGACGCGAATGCCGCTGCGGGTCTGTTCCGGAGCGATCTCGGCCCGGCCGATATCCTTGAGCCGTACCGGGTAACCACCCACCTCCCGAATGATGAGCGCTTCGAACTGCTCCGGGGTGCGCAGGTCCGTTTCGGTCAGGACGGTGAATTCCCGTTCCACGCTTTCGATGCGGCCGCTCGGCACCTCGAGGTTCTGGCGTCGCAGTGCCATTTCCACATCCGCTGGCGTCAGCCCGTAACCGGCGAGCCGCTCGCGCTCCAGCCAGATGCGCATGGAGTAGCGCCGTTCGCCGCCGATCATTACCGTGGCGACGCCAGGCAGACTCTGCAGGCGGTCCTTGACGAAGCGATCGGCGA